>CAIPUQ010000110.1 GCA_903868295.1 uncultured Roseiflexaceae bacterium | reverse complement strand
GGCACCAAAATACTCAATCTGAACGGCGCCATGGTTATCCCCGGCTTCAACGACTCGCACAACCACATGCTCGAGGTCGGCATCAAGTTGACCCGCATTTCGCTCGATGACTGCAAATCCCTCAAAGAGATGCACGACTTGGTTGCCGCAGCCGCCAAAAAGACCCCAGCCGGGCAGTGGATTATCGGCGAAGGCTGGAACGAATCGTTCTTGGTCGAAAACCGCGTGCCGACCCGCGCCGACATCGACAGCGCCACCGACAAGCACCCGGTGTTGCTCAAGCGCTTCTTCAACATGGACACGGTCAACAGCGTGGCCCTGCGCATGGCGGGCGTCGACGCCAATACGCCTGACCCGGCCGGCGGGTCAATCGAGCGCTTCCCCGATGGCACACCCAACGGCATTTTGCGCGCCGCTGCCAAACTGCTGGTACGCAACCTGCTGCCGGCCGTCACCCAAGAGCAGTGCGTCGAGGCCATCGACAAAGCCGGTGCGCAGTATTTGACGTATGGCATCACCAGCATCCAAGAGCCCGGGCTGTACCCGTGGGAAATCCGTGGTTACATGGCAGCCCACCGCGAAGGCAAATTGCGCCTGCGTGCGTCGCTGATGCCGTCATGGCACGGGTTCCGCGAAGAAGAAAACGAAGCCGAGCTCGACGACCGGGCTGCCAATTTGGGCATCTGGAGCGGCCTGGGCGACGACATGTTGCGCATGACGGCCCTCAAGATGGCCGTCGACGGCGGTACCACCAGCCGCACGGCATGGATGTTCAACCCGTTCGTCGGCGAGACGACGGTGCGCGACTTCAACCGACTCAACCCGGCCGATCTGCGCCGCTACTTCAAGCGCGGGCACGACCTGGGCTGGGACATCGGCATCCATGCCATCGGTGACCGCGCCCACCACGAGTCGGCGCTGGCCTTTGCCGATGCCGTGGCAGCCAACCCACGCGACCACCGCCACAACATCATCCATGCATACTTCGCCAGTGAGCCGTCGTTGGATGCCATGGCCAAGTACAAAATCGGCGCCGTCATCCAGCCGACGTTCATCTACTTCGAGGGCGACGATTTGTTCCGCGACGTCGGCGAAGAGCTGGCCCACGAGTACAAACCGGCCAAGACGTACCTCAAGCGTGGCATCCCGATGATTGCCTCGAGCGACATCCCCAGCACGTTCCACTACAATCCGTTCATCAGCTTGTACAGCTTGGTAACGCGCAAAACCCACAAGGGCACGGTGATTGCACCACAAGAAGCCATCAGCCGCATGGAAGCGCTGCGCTCCTACACCGCTAGCCCGACCTGGTTGACCCGCGAAGAGCACCTCAAGGGCATCTTGATGCCCGGCATGTTGGCCGACATGGCCGTGCTTGACCGCGACTACCTGACCTGTAGCGATGAAGAAATCCTGCAGATCAAAGTCACCACCACCATCCTCGGCGGCAAGGTGGTCTATCAGCGCGGGTAAGTTCCCATGCATCCATAGCGCAGGTTTTCTTTTGGGCAGGGTTTATTGCAATAAACCCTGCTCAAAATTTATTTCCTCCGGCGCGCAGCATTCGTCGAAAAACGCTTTATGGTATACTTCTAGGGCATTGGGCATGCCCATGCGCATCTGGAGGAGAACACCATGCCTATTATTCCAAGTGTCGTCGAGCGCACCCCAAGGGGCGAACGCGGCTGGGACCTGTACTCACGCCTGCTCCAAGAGCGGGTCATTATGTTGGCTGCACCCATCGACGACGATGTCGCATCGTCCATCGTTGCGCAGTTGCTGTACCTACAGCACCAAGATTCGAAGCGCGACGTCTGGTTCTACATCAACAGCCCGGGCGGCAGCGTCCGTGATGGTCTGGCGATCTACGACACCATGCACATCATCAACCCCGACGTGAACACGGTCTGTGTCGGTCGTGCGGGCAGCATGGCAACCATTCTGTTGGCGGGTGGCACCAAGGGCAAGCGCTATGCGTTGCCGCACTCGACCATCCACTTCCACCCTGCCGGCGGCGGCGCACAGGGCTATGCCCCCGACGTCGAGCGCATGGTGGCGGAGTTGCTGCGCCTGCAAGCGGTGGGCAACGGGTTGCTGTCGGCCGACACGGGCCGCACCTCCGAAGAAATCACGCGCGACTTCTCGCGTGATAAGTTCATGACCCCCACCGAAGCCAAGGAATACGGCTTCATCGACCATATTCTCGACGTCCCAGCCCGCGGATAATTCCACTCCGGTCGTTGCGGAGTGCTGTTGACAAGGAGCCACCCACTATGGGATTACTCACCGGCAAACGGGCCCTCATCATGGGCCTCGCCAATGACAACTCGATTGCCTGGGGCATTTCGAAGGCATTCCACGCCGAAGGCGCGGAGCTGTGCTTCACCTACGTCGGCGATGCCATCGAAAAGCGCGTGCGTCCCTTGGCCGCAAGCCTGGGCGTCGACTTCATCGAGCCCTGCAACGTCGACAGCGATAGCGACATCGACAATCTGATGGTGGCCATCAAGAACCGCTGGGGCACGTTCGACATCATCGTGCACGCCATTGGGTTCGCCAAAAAAGAAGAACTCGCCGGTGATTACTTGAACGTCACCCGCGAGGGCTTCCGGATTGCGATGGATATCAGCGTCTATTCGCTGACCGCCGTGGTCAAAGCCGCCCGCCCGTTGCTCAACAGCGGTGGTTCGGTCATCACCTTGACCTATCACGGCTCGCAGCAGGTCGCCCAGAACTACAACGTCATGGGCGTCGCCAAAGCAGCCCTCGAGGCAAGCGTGCGCTACCTGGCCAGCGACCTCGGTCCCGACAACATCCGCTGCAATGCCATCAGCGCTGGACCGATCCGCACCTTGGCAGCCAGCGGCATTTCGGGCTTCAAGGATCTGCTCAAAAACTTCCCCGACGTTGCACCATTGCGCCGCTTGGTCACCCAAGAAGACGTCGGCAACATGGCTATGTTCCTCTGTAGTGACCTGGCATCTGCCACCACCGGCGAGATTATCTACGTCGATGCCGGCTTCCGCAACGTCAGCGTCAAAATCTAGGTCTCACACACAAAACCGCCCGCAGTGCATGTGCACTGCGGGCGGTTTTTGTTGTTGGGGTGGCTCTCAGTGGCCGTCTGGGAGTGTATCGGAGCTGACGAGCTTGTGATAGACCCAGCGGAGCAAGTACTGCATGATCGACGTGAACGGGATAGCCAAAAAGAGGCCGAGGATGCCGCCGATTTCGGCACCGGCGAGGATTGCAGCGATGACCAAAATCGGGTGGAGATGCACTGCAGGTCCGACGACAGCCGGGATGATGACGTAGTCCTCGAACATCCGGAGCGAGAAGTACACGGCACCAATCACCGCTGCGACCATAAAGACGGTATCGCCGAACGGTAGTGGGCTCTGAAAGACTGCCATGATAATGGCAAACGCCGCGGCAGACCAAGGCCCGATAATGGGCAGTATCTCGACGATGCCGCTGACAATCCCGATAAGCAGCGCATAGCGCACCCCGAGCAACCACAAGGCAATCGTGGTCAGGACTGCCATGATGGGGATGAGCAGCAGCGTCCCGCGGATGTAGCCACGCAGGATGCCGTTGATGTGACCACCGACATAACGGACCTCTGCTTGATGGATTTTGGGGACGAGATTGACCAGCGTCCGTACCAACTGCTTACCGTTCATCATGAGGAAGAAACTCGAAATCAGAAATGCGAGCACATGCAAGAACCCGTGAATCGCGCCGACGACCAATGATGGCAAGCTCGCTGGTATAGCCATGACACGTTCAGCGAGCAACTCTTTGATGTGTGCGCCGACGGGGATGGTAGTCCCCGCCACCACCAGCGACCACGCATCAATCACAGCCAATGCATTGGGCAAATCGGCACGCAAGCTACTGTATTGTGCGGTCACGATGGGACCGAGCTGCGCGATGATTATCGCCCCTAGCGCGGCCATGATGAGAAAAAACAGGGTCGTCGCAAGCATGCGCGATTGACGGGTATATGGGGCGAAGAAATCCACAATCGGTGCGAAGATATACGCGAAAACGGCAGCACCAAAAAAGACCAGCGCAACATCGTGTACAGCGGTGTACAAGACATAGGCCAATGCAATCGTCATGGCGGCTGCGAGCCACTTCATCGTTGAGCTAAAGACGATACTCGGGCGGGGTGAATGCATGGCAGCCTCACATCAGTACGCAGACGTCAAATCTCGACGCGCTGTGGGAAGAGGAACAGAGCCACCAAGTGCTACGTGTGTATCAGCTCCGATTACGTGCGATAGGGATGCGCGTCTCGAGTTGATCCATATTGTTGTCGGTTTGGGTAACACTAATGGCTATCGCCTCGGCGTCGATGCCTGGCACATAGCGCCGGATGACCTCGCACAGTTCTGCCTTCATGCGGTTCATCATGTCGGGGGTTAACTTGACCCGATCCGATACCAACACACTCAACAGACGATTACGGGCGGCTTCGGCAGACCCTTTATTGCGTCCAAAGAATCCCATATCGGACTCCTTTCGTACGATATGCTCAGCGTTTGCCTTGGAACATGCCCGACAGACGCTCCATCAATGATGGATTGTCTTCAATGGGGTCTATTTTGATCGATTCGCCGGTGATGCGGCGGGCGATATCCATGTAGTATTTGCCGGTTTTGGAATTCTTGTCGAGCACGAGTACTTCGCCGCGATTGGTGGCTGTGATAACCGCCTCGTCGTCGGGGATGATGCCGATGAGGTCTATGGCCAAGATCTGCAGCAGGTCTTCGACCGACATCATTTCGCCGCTCCGCACCATCTTGGGGCGTAATCGATTAATGATGAGGCGTGGGTGACCTTTGCCGGCAGCCTCGCACAGCCCAATGATACGATCTGCATCGCGTACAGCCGACACTTCTGGGGTGGTGACAATAATGATATCATCCGCGCCTGCAATGGCATTCTTGAAGCCACTCTCGATCCCGGCTGGGCTATCGATGATGACGTAATCTGCTTCGCTCCGCAGTTGATCGACGAGTTCAACCATTTCGTCCTGCGAAACGGCATCTTTGTCTTTGGTTTGGGCTGCAGGCAACAGATACAACTCGCCGTTGTGCTTGTCTTTGATGAGGGCCTGGCGCAAGCGACAGTTCCCTTCGATGACGTCGACAAGGTCGTAGACGATGCGATTTTCGAGTCCCAACACAACATCGAGGTTGCGCAGACCGATATCAGCATCAACGACGATGACTTTTTTGCCGAGCATTGCCAAAGCGGTGCCCAGATTGGCGGTAGACGTGGTTTTGCCGACTCCGCCTTTGCCCGAGGTAATGGTAATGACTTTCGCCATGATGCGTGCTCCCGTTTGTGTCTATGCGTCGATTAGCGTCGATACTCGTGCCATGCGTGCACGGCGATGTGGGTGTCTTCGATACAGGCTATTTCTGGTATTTTCTGACCCTGGTCCTCAGGCGCGCGGGCCCGCAAATCGGCGATACGCAACTGCGTAGCCGACAACTCGATGGCACAAATGACGGCACTGCGATCACCCATCGCCCCAGCATGAATGACGCCGCGTACCCTCCCAAAGACCATCACACTGCCCGATGCAATGACCTCGGCACCGGCGTTGACATCACCGAGCAGCAGTACATCACCGTGATGACGGACGATTTGGCCAGAACGTACATTGCGGGTCATCACGGTACTTGTCTGTTCGACTTCGACCGTGGTGCTTTTGGGCATGGGCGGTTTGGCGATGAACCCCATCGTGCGCGCCTCGGCACGCACGGTCCGAGACTCGGACAGGATGTCGACGGGGTCGGTTTGGTAGTTGCGCATCACGTTGTGGAGTTCGTCGAGTGCTTGTGGGCTGAGCTCGCGGTGCCCCAAATCGAGCGAAAGCTTCATCCCCTGCAACAACGCCGCACCATCGGTGAGTTGCTTCTGCAGGGCAACGAATGCATCGGTCCACTCACAGGTGTCGAGAATGTGCAGACGTAATCCGCCGCGTGCGCCTTTTATGGTGATGTACTCGGTCATGGGAACTCGCAGGTGTGTGTGGTGTTTTGTCTATTATATATCACTGTGCCGGTGTTGTTCTGCAGTCGTGATGCATGCTGCATCGGCGGAGTATGTTATCATTGTTGCAATGAGTTTTTCAAAGAGGTTGTTATGGTCCGGATGCGTCGTTTTTTAGTACTGCTGTTGACTCTTGCAATGGTCACAAGTTGTGGGCTCTTTGGCGATGACACGCTTCATATCGCAGATGTCACCAAAGACATTGACACATACGTCGGCAAAGACATCACCATCGCCGGCGCATATCTCTCCAAAACCGGCGCAGAACCCGTTTCGATTATGGCTGCGGGCGTGAGTACCCTCGATAATGGGCTCGACGCACAGCCCCTCGGCGATGCCATTTGGGTCGACAATATCGGTGAAGACGTCACCATGAATTTGCATCGTCCCGGCGACGCAGTCTATGGGTTCGTCAAACTCACGGGCCGCATCGAAGCAGGCGCATATGGTGCCGGCGGTGTCTACAAGCATCGCATTGCAGTCACCAAATCAGAAATCATTGAACAAATCAAACGTGTCGAATCACGCGTCGCTAACGAAAGCCTCGGCGAGGGCAAGGTGTCTATTTTCGAGTTGGCTGATAACGGAGCAAATTACTCCGGTCAGACCGTCACGACGCAGGGGTATTACTTCTGGAACTCGGTGATTTATGTGTTGGCAGAGGGTGTCGCGGTCGAAGAAGATGGATCGAGCCCGCAACCCATCGGCAAAATCATCTGGATGGAAGGGTTCCCACCCGACCAATCAGCCCAGTTGACGGTCGGCCCAAACAACAGTTTTGTCTGGGGCAAAGTCGAAGTCACGGGGAACTTCCAGAGTGGTGGCCAATTCGGTCGTGACGGCGCCTACTCCGCCATTTTCAATGTGACGGCCGCCAAGCCTATCAAGTAATCCGCCATGGCGCGCTACGCGATTGATTATCTCCGCGAAGCAGACCTCGACGCCGTCCATACCATCGATACCAACAGTTTTTCGATGCCCTGGTCGATCGATACATACCGCCAAGAACTCCGCGCGCCACAGCTTTGCCGCTATGTGGTAGCGCGGTTTCTTGTGGCCGATGCTGTCCCTTCCCCCACACCGCCCCCGACGTTACGCACCCGACTGCTGGGCATGTTTGGGCAGCCGGATCGCACAACGGCACCAGCCGCCGGCACGACTATCGGCTACGCAGGGATCATGCGCACGCCGACTGACGGACATATCACTACGCTCGCGGTGGTGCCCGAGCACCGGCGCCAAGGTGTCGGTGAGCTGTTGTTGTTGGCGCTAATCGAACAAGCGTACGACCTCGGCGTGCGACGCCTCGCGCTCGAAGTGCGTGCCACGAACACCCCAGCACAAACGCTCTATACCAAGTATGGGTTCGTCGCCACACACACGGTGGCAGAGTACTATCGTGACAACTGCGAGGCAGCGGTGGTGATGGTGATTGCAGACATCTCCACCATCGCCTTCCGCGAGCAGACCAAAGCGCACAGCGACGCACTGTATCAGCGTTTGGTGCACAAAAAAACCCGTACGTAGTGGCATTGCCACTGCGTACGGGGAGTGTTGATGGGTTTAGATTTCGGTGACGATGGGGAGCACCACGGGGCGACGTTTGGTCTGTTCATACAGAAAATCGCCGACAGCGTCTTTGATTTTGCGGATGAGGAAGGCTGCGTCGACCTCGGTGCGATCATTGCCATGCTGTAGGACTTTGCGCACGACTTTGCGTGTCGCCTCGAGGAGCTCCTCGGATTCCTTCATGTGGACAAAGCCGCGGGTCAACACCTCGGGCCCACCTGCCAAATCGCCGCTATGACGATCAACGGTGACCACGACAATCATCACGCCGTCGCGCGACAAGAGCTGGCGGTCGCGGACCACGATTTGACTGACATCACCGACGGTTGTGCCGTCGACATAGATGTAGTTGACGGGAATTTTGTTGACTTGCTTGCCGTAGTTTGGCCCGAATTCGAGGACCGAACCGTTTTCGACGACAAACACGTTCTCGGTGGTGTAGCCCATGTCCATGCCGATCGCGAGTTTGCGATAGAGCACCATGTGGCGGTAGTCACCGTGGAACGGAATGACGTGCTGTGGCCGGAGCATACCCAACAGCATCTTGAGCTCTTCTTGGGCGGCGTGGCCCGACACGTGTACCTTGGCATCGCTCCCGTAGATGACATCTGCGCCGATACGGAACAGATTATTGATCACGCGCGAGACCGACACTTCGTTGCCCGGGATTGGTGAAGCCGAGACCACAACCGTATCACCCTGCTTGATGCGCAGATTGGTGAACTCGCGGTTGGCCATGCGTGCCAGGGCAGCCATCGGCTCGCCTTGGCTGCCGGTGCAGATCACGGCAACCTGGTCATCGGGGAGCTGCGCTGCCTCGTTGGGGCGTACCAGCGTGCCACCGTTGATGCGCAGGTAGCCCAGTTCCTGGGCAATGCGTGAGTTGTTTTCCATGCTGCGACCAGCCAACATGACACGGCGGCCATATGCCTCAGCCGAGTCGATGACCTGCTGCACACGCGAGATGTTCGATGCAAAGGTCGCCACGATGATCCGGCCCGGAGCCGTCGCAAAGATGTTGTCGAGGGAGTCACCAACGACACGTTCGCTCGGGGTGAATCCCGACGACTCGACGCGGACACAGTCTGTTATCAACACCGCTGGGCGACGTGCGCCCAAGGCCGTGATGGCAGCGATGTCGGTCTTTTTGCGGTCGACGGGGGTGTGGTCAAACTTCCAGTCGGTGATATAGGCGACAATACCGGCTGGCGTGTTCACAGCCAGGCCGACGGTGTCGGGGATGGAGTGTGCCAGTTGAAAGGTCTCGACCGTAAGGCTGCCGATGCGCAGCAGGTCGCCTGCTTCGAAGGTATTGAACTTCGTTTGCTCGAGAAGGCGGTGCTCTTTGAGTTTGTGCGAAGCGATACCAATCGTGAGGCGGGTACCGTAGACCGTGGGAAAGCCGATTTCGGGCAAAATATAGGGCAATCCACCGACATGGTCTTCGTGACCATGGGTCAACACAATGGCTTTGACTTTGCCGATGTTTTCGCGCAGATAGTTAATGTCGGGGAGGACCAAATCGACGCCGAGCATTTCGGCTTCGGGGAACATCACGCCACAATCCAACACAATAATGTCATCGCCGTACTCGACGACCCACATATTGCGGCCGACCTCACCGGCGCCGCCGAGGGGAATCACACGTAATCGCTGTTTTGTCATTGCTCACATACAAGGTGCACTCGTGTCGAGGGCCTTGTTGCTCCTTTCATACAAAGAAATCTCATATCCACACGGCGAAATGCCGTTATGATTGGGGTTGTTCGAGCGCCTGCTCGGGCATTGGTGCAGTGATAACCGGATTGCCACTGCGGCGTCGTATCTCTTCCATGAGTTCGGCCCGTTCTGCCACGCCGGGGTATACCGGCAGGACTTTGGCGCCATATGCTTGGTTGTAGAGTACACGATAGAGTTGGTTGGGTATCTGGGCGGCGGGAGCAGTGCTGAGGATGAGCTCGTCACTCGGCTCGTCGCTGTCGGCATCCACACTCCGGATTTCGGCGATGCCGTCCCAGGGAATGACGATATCGACACCCACGGCACGATAGCGCAACCCTTCGGCGGTGACTTCGTACCGACATACCAGTTCCATGCTGATATTCCACAGCGTCAGGGGAGCAGCAACCATCAGGACCAGCATAAAGATTGCTGGGACGGTACGATTGACCGTCAACCCTTCGGCCCACATGGTCCCGAGAGAGGCTCCGACATCACCGGGAACATACGTGATCCCCAACGTGGATTGAAACGTCCAAATGGCAAACAACCATATCAACGCAGCGCCGACCAGCATTAACCAGGCATTGCGGCGGCCTTCACGTGATAGTTGGTAGTGCTTCATATGTACCTCATCGTTGATCGTGACCCTCACGACTGAGCAGGGAAACCATCTCGCAGATACACGCCTAATTGCGCAAAATCTGCTTCCAATAGCGGTAAGTTGCGACGCTGATAGAGCGCAGCTGCGGGATGAAACATCGGAATGACCAGTCTGCCGTCCACACGAAAAACGCGGCCATGGTGGAGCGCAATTTGTATCGTTGGGATCCAGTATTTGGCAGCGTGTCGCCCCAACGGAACAATTACTTGCGGGTCAATTGCAGCAATTTGACGTCTCAGAAATGGTTGGCACGCGTGGATTTCTGCCGGTGTAGGATCACGATTATCAGGGGGGCGGTGTTTGACCACATTGGCAATGTAGACACCACTGCGTTCGAGCCCAGCGCGACGCAACAACGTATCCAACAGCCGACCAGAAGCACCCACGAACGGACGACCAGATCTATCTTCGGCAGCACCCGGCGCCTCACCAATCAGCATGACCGCTGCATCAGCAGGACCTTCCCCCGGGACCGCACGCAACGCAGATTCACACAATACACACGCACGACACGCTTCGACTTCTTGCGTTATCGACTCAATCAGCGCAATCGACATTGATTTCCTTCATTATACCTGAATTCGATGACAGCGAACGGGTGTGTTTTTGTGTGCAGATGAGAAAACGATGCGTGGCAACCATATCTGTCTCTTGTTGCTCGTCCACGGACACCAAGGAACAAGCATCGTTCACCTGCACAACCCTCACGCCTGTCGCAGCCGCTGCGGTTGCCACGACACGACAACATTGGGCGGGACAGGGACGGGAACCGTCACACTCCCATCCGGCTGCACGACCCAGTGTTTGTCGATGAGCGGTGCAATTACAGCACGGTGTGCATCATCCCACGGGAGCCGCAGGCGGTAACAGACATCATCGACCGCGTCGGCCAGCGTGGGGTACGTCATCGCAGCCGCAGCCGGCAACACCGTTACATCGGCGCCGATCCCCAGTTGTGCCAGTGCTGCGATGCATTCGTAGGCAGCGGGCAACGGCAAGCGTGGCGATCCATGGAAAGCCTCCCACAAGGGGAGCACCGGAGTGGTTGGGTGACGTGCGCCCAACAACAAGACACAGCGTTCGGTAGCCTGTGCGTCCATTGCACGCAGAAACGGCTCGATTTCGCGCACTGCATAGAGCACATGCGTGGCAAACACCACCTCGCAGGGGGGAATTGTCGCTGTCGGCCAGCTCGCATCCACCACGGTGACATCTGCGCCAGGCAATCCGGCCCGTACCACATCGATCTGACCACGCATCGCAGCAGAATGCTCGAGTGCGACCACTCGACAGCCCGCTGCCACCAACGGGGCAACATACCGACCGCTCCCCGCACCGATGTCGAGCACAGTCATGCCGGGTCGAAGCAGGGGTGTAAGCCAGCGCATGAAGGCATCGGGTTGCGGTGTGCGCTTCACATTTGCCGCGTAGCGTGCTGCGATGTGTGCGTATTGATCCGATGAACGTTGCATGTCAGGGTGCGTTGCTGCCTCGCCTTGGGCGCGCTCACGGTCGTACATGTCGCGCCAGATTTGGAGCCAATCGTATTGACCCGGTGCCCACGACGTCGGATCGGTCATGACACGTGCTCCCAGGCGCCGTCACGTGTCGCACTCCGTCGTGCTGCGGCAATCACCGCATCGACATGCACCGCGCCGGCGCCGTCGCAGACACTACGCGATTCGCCCGCGACAGTGGCGAGGAACGCCTCCCAGCTGGCGGCATGCCACGACAACGAACTCGTTGCGGTCTCGCTCCCGGGTATGGTAGCCGTTGGGGACGTCCGGTTCCACACATCGACCCGTTGCATGCTGTTGGCCACTGCTGCGGTCCCCACCCGGAGTGCATTGACATCGTCCATGTCGTAGATCACCGACCCCGCCGTGCCATAGGCTTCGACGCGTAACCCGTCTGCTGCACCGGGGACCATCTTGGATGCTTCAATCGTCACCGTCATGTCGTTTGCAAGCCGGCCATGGAGCGTTGCGATGTCGTCGACGTCGATAGCAACGGCAGTACCGTTGCGGTCTGGGCGTGTCGGGTAGACTGTGCGGAGCTGTGCCTGGACGGCTACCAGAGGGGACCCGAACAGCATAGCGCTCAAATCAATCAGGTGTGCGCCCAAATCAACCAAAACGCCGCCGGTCTGGCCGACAAAGCGCCACGACACCGCCCGCTCGGGAGAAACGTTGCTGCCGCGATAGTAGCGCAGATGCGCACGCAATGGCACCCCCAAGTGGCCTGCAGCGATGCGCTGCCGTGCCTCGACGAGCGCAGGAATCCGCCGGAAGTGGTGATTCATCACCAGTACGACGCCCGCAGCATCAGCTGCCGCCACCAGTGCCCGCGACTGATCGGGGTCGACCGTCAATGGTTTTTCGCACATGATGTGCTTGCCTGCTGCAATTGCTTGTGCCACGTGTTCGGCGTGGAGCCCAGTCGGAGTGCTTATCAGCACGGCACCGACGGTTGGATCGGCGAGGAGGTCGGTGTACGAACACTGCCGAACGGTGGGATAGTCACGCAATGCACTGGCTTGGCTCGTTGCACCCCCTGGTGTCAATGCAACCACCTCTGGGCGGAGCGCGAGGCTCGGGTACATCAACGGCACCACAGCCAACGCACCTGCATGGACACGGGCAATCGCACCATACCCGACGATACCGATACCAAGGGTGTTCATAGTGGCTGTGTCCGATCAAATGGCGCTGAGCCCAGTCGGGCCCGTGATTCGAGTTCCGTCAATGCATCATACCCGGCACGATAGGTGACGGGATCGTGCATGTTGTACGCCCGAGATTCGAATTCGTCGACGTCGAGCCGGGTCATTGTGTGGCGATCTGCGGCCACAAACAGGTCGAGTTCGAGGTCTACCGATGTCAGGCTATGGCGGTGTACGTTGGCCGGTCGGGTGACGTTGCAATACCAGCCGCGCAGGCGACCTGTAGCGGTATACCAGGCAAAAACATTAAACCATTGGTCCTGGTAGAAATATTCGTCGAGGAAGTCACCAGGCGCGACGTTCATATACCCGAGATCGACTGCAGGGCGCGTCCACAGCGCCCGTACCACGATGTGGGTAGAAGTCTGCACAAGCGGCTGAGCCACATAACTGACGGTTGTTTTTTTGAGTGGCTTGATGAGGTGTATCAGCATCGCGGGACCTGACTAGAGGTAGCTTCGCCCCAGTTTGCGGCGCAACGTCCCTCGCCAGGAAGCGGGTATTTTGCGACCGATGCCGCTGATAATCAGCAAAAACACCAACCTCAGCGTGCCCATGCGTGGGCGCACCAGCTCCATCAATGCTGCGGGATCGCGGAGTTTGAGCGGAGATTCTGCGTGGACCTCGACCTTCAGGTCGTCGCCATGCCACTCACGTTCGACCCAAAACAGATGCGGCATACTGCGTTGAAACACGTAGTATGCCGGATTGTGTGCGTAGAGGTAATCAAAGAATTCACCGAACGGCTCGAGCGCCTCACGCGGGTGGAGGATGATGACCCCATCGATGAGGTTGACATACCAGCGGTGAAACGACCAATGAAATGTTTTTTCGGCGATTTCGGACGGGCTTTGGATATAGCCTGCGTGCGAAACCCGCTTGAGTTCGCTGACAAACTGAATCGGGTCATCCATGTGTTCGAGGATGTGCGAACAGATAGTGTAGGCAAATGCGCCGTCTTTGAAGGGCAGATGGTGTGCATCGGCAACGACAAACGGTCGGTCAATGACTAGATCGCCGCCGCGCTCGGTATTGTCAAAGAGAAAGCGATCTACCAGGACGTTGGAACGTGGGTTGGGATTTTCGCCACTGCCGATTTCAAGCACAAGCCCTTGCTTGGGAGGGTTGAGTCGTTGTTCCATACCGCCTAGTTCAACTCATCGCCGGACAGGCTGTCGTGCAACACATCAAGGTATTCGAGCGCCATGCCGGTGCCGATAGCGACACAGTTCGCTGGTTGGTCGGCGACATAACAAGGCACACCGGTGAATTCGGTGAGCAGATCGTTGATCCCACGGAGCATCGAGCCACCGCCGGTCATTACCATGCCCTTGTCGATGAGGTCTTCGGCGAGCGCAGGTGGCGTCTCGGCGAGCACTCGGCGTACGGCGCTGATGACCTGTTCGAGGGGCTCTTGGATGGCTTCGGTGATTTCGGTCGAATTGACCTCAATCGTACGTGGCAACCCAGCGACTTGGTCGCGGCCGCGGACCTGCATTTGCAGCGGTCGGCTCATCGAAACGGCTGATCCGATTTCGATTTTGATGCTCTCGGCCATACGCTCGCCGATGAGTAGGTTGTACTTGCGCTTGATATACGCCATGATGGCATCGTCGAAGCGATTACCCCCGACACGGACCGAGCTCCAGGCGACGATGTCATTGAGCGAGATGACGGCCACTTCGGTGGTACCGCCGCCAATGTCAATGATCATGTTGCCGGATGGCTTGGCGATGGGGATGTTGGCACCGATGGCGGCAGCGAGTGGCTCGCGGATGAGGTATGCACGACGGGCACCTGCAGCGAGGCCTGCCTCGCGTACGGCGCGCATCTCGACCGAGGTAATACCTGCGGGGATCGAGATCATGACGTCGGGTTTGCTCAGACTAAAGCGACCGTTGGTCTTGCTGATGTAGTGCTTCAGCATGGCCTCGGTGATATCGTAATCGGCGATAACGCCGTTGCGCATCGGGCGGATGACTTCGATGCTTTCGGGCTCGCGGCCCAGCATCGCCAGAGCGTCAGATCCAACCGCTTTGATGCGGTTGTCTTTGGTCGATATGGCGACGACCGACGGCTCCGACAAGACGATGCCGCGTGTGCGCACATAGACGAGCACATTCGCCGTCCCGAGATCGATACCAATTTTGCGGGCCATAGACACTCCGGGGCATAAATGATGAATCTACGCGCATTGTACCACACTGCACTTATGCCGATGGTGGGAGGGCGCGACGTATACACAAAAAAGCGAGGAAGGCAATGCCTTCCTCGCTAGAGATACGGAGTACGGTGCTAGGCACCAGGACCTTTGCGTACCTTGGCCATCTTGATTTGCATCAGCGCACGGCGCAGATCGGCTTCGGCCAACGCCATGTCCTGATTGGACTTGCGTGACGCGAGGCGCTCCTCGGCGCGGCGTTTTGCATCTTCGGCACGTTCGAGATCGATTTCGTCTGACCGGTCACACGCGTCGGCGAGGATAGTCACGCGATCGGGAAGCACTTCCATGAATCCACCAAACACGGCGAACTCGGTGCGTACCCCACCCTTGATAATGCTGAGCTCGCCTTCGGTGAGGACGGTGAGCAGGGGCATATGTCGGGGCAGGATACCGACGCGGCCATCTTTGGTCGGCGCATTGACCTGATCAACGTCGTCAGAGAGAACCAATCGCTCAGCCGTGACGATTTCGAGATGTAATGGCATCTCTCACCTCCATCAATCTGTGGCGGTCACGCGGACGCAACCGCCACAGGGGGCTTACTTACTGGCTTCGTAGGCGGCGATGACTTCGTCGAGCGAACCCTGCAAGAAGAAGTGCTGCTCGGAGATATGGTCGACTTCGCCGGCCAACAGACGAGCGAAGCTGCGGACCGTATCGGCCACCGGCACGTACTTCCCGGCGCGGCCGGTGAATTGTTGTGCAACGGTGAACGGCTGCGAGAAGAAGCGTTCGATTTTGCGGGCTCGGGACACCGTGAGTTTGTCCTCGTCGGACAATTCTTCGACACCCAAGATGGCGATGATGTCTTGCAAGTCTTTGTAACGCTGCAAAACAATCTGCACCTGACGAGCGACGCGGTAGTGCTCTTCACCAACGATGTTGGGGTCAAGAATACGGCTGGTCGAGTTCAACGGGTCCACTGCGGGGTAGATGCCTTTTGAGGCGATGCTACGCTCGAGCGAAATCGTTGCGTCCAAGTGGGCGAAGGTGGTTGCGGGAGCAGGGTCGGTGTAGTCGTCTGCGGGCACGTACACGGCCTGCATCGAGGTAATCGAGCCCTTCTTGGTCGAGGTAATGCGCTCTTGGAGCTCACCCATTTCGGTACCCAGGGTTGGCTGGTAACCGACTTGTGATGGCATACGACCCAAGAGAGCAGACACTTCGGAACCGGCCTGCACGAAGCGGAAGATGTTGTCGATGAAGATGAGCACGTCGCGGCCTTCGTCGCGGAAGTACTCGGCCATCGTCAAGGCCGTGAGGGCGACGCGCAAGCGGGCACCCGGTGGCTCATTCATCTGTCCGAAGACCATGACGGTCTTGTCGAACACGGTGGTCGTGGCGTCGATTTGGGCTTCTTGCATTTCGTGGATGAGGTCGTTGCCTTCACGCGAGCGCTCGCCCACGCCGGCGAACACGGAGTAACCCGACTGTTCTTTGGCGATGTTGGCGATGAGCTCTTGGATGACCACGGTCTTGCCCACGCCGGCGCCGCCGAAGATACCGGTCTTGCCACCGCGGGTAAACGGAGCAATCAGGTCGATGACCTTGATGCCCGTCTCGAATACCTGCGCCTGGGTGGACTGTTCTTCGAGGGACGGAGCGCGTTGGTGGATGGGGCGCTTTTCGGCGGCATCCACGGATTTTTCAAAACCGTCGATGGCTTCACCGACGACATTGAAGACGCGACCAAGGGTCGCAGGGCCGACTGGTACCGAGATAGCCGCGCCTGTGTCGGTGCAGGGAACACCACGGCGCAAGCCGTCGGTGGTACCCATTGCCACAGCCTTGACATATCCGTTGCCGAGATGTTGTTGCACTTCGGCGACCAGGGTAACGCCGTCCGGCATGGGGACCGTGATTGCGTTATAGATTGCGGGGGTTTCGTTTTCCTTGAACTTGGCGTTGAGCACAACGCCAATGATCTCGGTAATTTCCCCAATTGCTTGAGCCATACAGTTCCTCCAGCACGTATCGTGTGGCCTGACCACACGCAGACATTAGCTATCCGCGAGGGCCGCCGCTCCCGAGGCAATCTCAGAGACTTCCTTGGTGATATTGGCCTGACGGGTTTTGTTGTACGTCAGTGACAATTCGCGGCGTAGTTCTTTGGCGTTGTCTGTGGCATTACGCATTGCCACCATGCGGGCGCTATGCTCACTGGCGATAGCTTCGAGCAACGCTTGATAGATTTGGACCTCGGCGAAGCGTGGGAGCAGGTCATTCAACACGACATCCTGATCGGGTTCGTAGTTGTAATCGCTGCCCTTGGCGGTCTTGTCGGTCTGTTCGGCTTCCACCGGCAGGATCCGACGAATCGCGGGGCGTTGTACCAGCGTATTGACGAATTGACTATAGACAAGGTATGCCTCGTCAAAATCGCCTTTCAAGAAGCCTTCGATGACGTTCGTCGACACGCCGAGGATATCGGCGAGTTTTGGATTGTCGCCCAGCTTCGTCACTTCGGCCAATAAGTCTTGACCGCTACGAGCCAAGAAATCGCGACCTTTTTTCCCAATAGCCAGGACTTTGACCGAGTGGCCTTTGGCACGTTCGTCGAGGACGAAGCGTGCGGTCCGGCGCAACAGGTTACCGACCAAGCTACCAGCCAAACCACGATCGGGTGTGATGACAATCAACGCGACGCTTTTGACTTCAGGGCGGATTTCCAACAGAGTGCCTGTGCGTGCCCCAGAGGAGCGCGCCATCAAGCTACTCATGACATCGCGGAGTCGGTCGGCATACGGCCGGGTGGCGAGCACGTTGCGTTGAGCACGCCGCATTTTCGACGCCGAGACCATCTCCATGGCGCGCGTTATTTGGGCTAAGTTGCGCACAGAGCGGATGCGTCGACGAATTTCACGTGTACTTGGCACCGGTTCCCTCTTCCGTTTGTAGTCACATCATGCTGCTGCCAGCACGCTGCAACGCGACCTTACGCGCTGAAGTTGCTCGTCTGGTTGAACTCAGTGATTGCTTTTTCGAGCGCTGACTTGAGTTCTGGTGACGGGAACTTGCGATCGAGGCGGTTGTCGTAGATGCCCTTGCACACATCCGGGTGGACCGTGCGCATGAACTGCAAGAACTCGACCTTCCACTGCCCAATCGCCGTGACCGGGACCGCATCGGTGTAGCCGTTGGTTGCTGCGAACAGCACCATGACCTGCTCTTCGAGCGGCATCGGGGCAAATTGTGGCTGCTTGAGGACTTCTTGCAAGCGTGATCCGCGGTCGAGCTGGGCACGCGTCGAAGCGTCCAAGTCCGAAGCGAACTGAGCAAATGCGGCCAAATCACGGAACTGCGCCAAGTCGAGCTTGAGGCGGTCAGCGACCGAACGCATCGCACGGGTCATGGCCGACGTACCCACGCGGGACACGGACAGACCGATGTTGAGGGCAGGGCGAATACCTGCGTTGAACAAGTCGGACTCGAGGAACAACTGACCATCGGTGATCGAAATCACGTTGGTCGGAATGTACGCCGACACGTCGTTGGCTTGGGTTTCGATGATGGGCAATGCCGTCAACGAACCGCCGCCTTTTTCTTCGCTCAGACGAGCAGCACGCTCGAGCAAGCGGGAGTGCAGGTAGAAAACGTCGCCTGGGTATGCTTCGCGGCCTGGTGGGCGGCGCAACAACAGCGATACCTGACGGTAGGCTGTGGCGTGCTTGGACAGGTCGTCGTAGATGATGAGGGCGTCACGGACGACTTCACCGTTGATGGTGACGCCGTTTTCCATGACTTCTTCACCGACGGCACAACCGGCGTATGGGGCAATGTACTGCAACGCAGCCGATTCGGATGCGGTAGCAGCCACGACCGTAGTGTATTCCATTGCACCGAAGCGCTCGAGGTAACCCACAATTTGGGCAACCTGGGCACGCTTTTGACCGATGGCAACGTAGATACAATACAGGCCCTTGCCCTTTTGGTTGATGATCGAGTCGATGGCCACAGCGGTTTTGCCGGTCTGGCGGTCACCGATGATGAGCTC
>CAIPUQ010000109.1 GCA_903868295.1 uncultured Roseiflexaceae bacterium | reverse complement strand
GCGGCACGTCTGCGTGTGCCGCAATGTCGCGATATGCCGTTGGGTGCATTGCTCGATGGTGAATCGACCACCCACGCGCATGTGCGGTTGGAACTGCACCGGCAAGGATCACCACCAAAGCGCCACACACTGCGAGCCACCGTGCGCGTGAACGGAGCGTGTGCATTAGAGCTGCACCGCATACAGACCGGTTGCGTAGAACCCTGCAAGAAGACTACCGGCGGCGAGCGCAATGCTCAGTGCATAGACAAACCCCAGGAGTGTTTGCTCTCGCGCTGCCAAGACGCGTACCCAAAACAGCAGATAGACACCGACAATCGCTGGGAATGCCCACAACAACAGACTGTATCCTTGGAGCGTACGGGGGATACCAAAGAGGAACGCAACACTGTTTTGGACAATCGCACTGTCGTAGAGGATGTAGGTTACGCCACCGAGGTACGTCAGTGCCGCGATTGCCACAAACAATTGCACGACATGAAACAGCCGAATCCGAAACGCCGGCGCAGCTATCCCACGGACGCGTCGTATGAGGTATGCAAAGGGCCGTATGAGCATCGAAAAGATCAACCACACGAGGCCCGCGAGTGCGGGGTACCCATATGCGCCGAGGGGGTTGGCTCCGTTGAGGAGCTGTGCTGCTGCATTGGTTGGGGTCACGGTCTGCGTGGTTGCAAATGCGGTGGTTTGTGTTGCCAAACAGGACGTGTCGGGGGTTTGCTCTGGGGCATCCAAAAAGGCTCGGAAGATGCTCGCAGCACAGGCATTCCCCAAAATTGCCCCGTGTGCCCCGTTTGGCGTCACGATGGCGGTGGCATTGCGCAAACCAGGCAACACAGCGGCGACCATGGATTCGGGGGTGATCGGGTCGTATCGTCCCGAGCTCACCAACGTCGGGACGTCGCTGGTCAACATGGTTTTCACCGCTCCATCGAGGCGCTCGACGTCTGCAATAGCACACCAACGCGTCGTGAAATCGATGTCATCGGCAACGAGGGTGGCCTCGAGCGGGAACAATCCGTTCGCCGGTACATTGTAGTCAGTCGCAGCAGGAAGTGATTCTTCGGCGCAGGTGGTGGTTGCCTGCATCCCTTCGCTCATGCCGTCATAGAACAAAAAGAGTCCTGCAAGGCTACGGAACGCAGCCAAATCGGCGCGCTCAATTTGATCGATGAGCATGGGTACATACTGGACCAGTTCGTCGTCGTACATCATTTGAAACAACAGGCCGGCAACGTCATCACCACTCAGGACTATTGTGTGGGTGGCAGCCGTCGCGATATCGGTTACCGCGAGGGAGAGGGGTTGTGTGTTCAGCTGCGCCAACAATCGTGGTAACCGTGCTGATAACTCAGGATATTGTGCATTACACGCAGGGTCAGCAGCGCAGTCCGCAAACAGATGCGCAAACGACTGTTCACGGGAGGCGATCCACTGCGTTTGTGGATTGACCGTCATAGGGACAACACCATCGAGTACCAACGCATGGACGAGCGTCGGGTGCCGGGCAACGACATGCTGTGCCAACAGCGAGCCGTACGAGACCCCGTACAGGTCGATGCTCTCGTGTCCCAGCATGGTGGCGACCGCAGCGATGTCGTCTGCGTTTGCGGTGCTGTTGAATGCCGACAAATCGACATCGGCCGCACGCAACCGGTCTGCACACACCTGCCACGCCTGCATCTGGCGATCGGTCCGTTGGATGTTCGTCATCCGGGTTGCGTACAGTTCCGCAGTGAGTGCGCTCAATTCGGGACAGTTGAGCGTCGGCGTCGTTTCGGTTGTGCCTCGTTGCTCGACCAGAATGAGATCACGGTCGGTCGGTAACCCGCTCGAAGGTTTATTGATGATCGACACAAACGTGTCGATGGTGTTGCCGCCTGGGCCGCCCTGGAGCAAAAACAGCGGCCGGTTATTGTTCGACTCGCTGCTGCGCACAATCATGATTGGGAGCTGAATCTGCGTGCCGTTCGGCACATCGGCCGAGAGCGGGAGCGTGACCGTGCCGCAATCGACCGTCCGATCAATGGGGGCAGTTGCCAGACAAGCGCCACTCGAGAAGGTCGCTTTGGCGGCAGTGGATTGTGGGTGGATCGCGATGAGTGCCAGGGTTACCAAGACCAAGCTGAGGCGAAGGTAATACATATCAGTGGCCCAATTCTGTAGCAACAAACAACATGCTTATTTGTATTCTAACGATATTCCGTACAACGTGACACTTCCATCTGCACCGTCTGCGACGGGATCGATGCGGAGCTGTATCAAGCGGGGCGGCAGCGCGGGTAGTTGGCCGAGATCAATTGCAATGGTTTGACGGCCTTCACCATAGGTCCACGCAACCGCATGCGCTTCGTCGAACTGATTGGGTGCGGTGGCCACAAACAGTTGGCCACGCCGATCGGCCGTGCCCGTTGCTGCGATCGTAATGACGACGCGTTTCGGCATTGCACGGTCGAGGATAGGCGATGTGATGCTCGGGTCGAGCGACACCCCGAGTTGCCAACCTGCATCGGCCGGTTGTGGCGTTGCGTTGCTCCA
Source organism: uncultured Roseiflexaceae bacterium (assembly GCA_903868295.1). Taxonomy (GTDB): domain Bacteria; phylum Chloroflexota; class Chloroflexia; order Chloroflexales; family Roseiflexaceae; genus UBA965. The sequence continues at coordinate 22,049 of CAIPUQ010000109.1, read as the reverse complement.
CGTCCACCCCAGCGGAGCCCCTGTGAGTACTGCCCAGTGGTCAGATGCGAGGAGCGCACCTGCATTCGGCAGACGCGAGTGTGCGGGCACTCCGGCAGGCATCGGTAGGTCTTCCAAGAGCGGTTGTATCTGCGCAACGCAATCGCTCACAGCTTGCGGCGACAAACCAAACCGTTGCTGCATGGTCACTGACGGCGTCAGAAAGTCACTCGCGAGCAGCACTGCTGCACCTGCCCGATGGGTTTGCAGAATGGCGTCTTGAATGCGGGCGCACCCTGCCTCCCACGATCCTTGTTCTGCAATCGCGGCATTGACCGACAGAAAGTGTTCGCGTTGATGGTAGTAGGGCAGATACAACTCTTGCAGGCCGTCGGGCACCAACACCAAATCTGCGGGTTGGCTCGCTTCTGCGACGGCCAAAGCGATCCGTCGTTGCAAATCGGTCAGGGCATCACCGCGGGTACGGATCGCCGTCAGGTTCACCACGAATGTCGTCAACAGCAGACCAAACGCAACCAATACACGTCGGTCAGTGCGTGCAAGCTGGGCGAGTGGTGCGACAAGGAGCATCACCGCGATAGGAGTCGTCGCTATCCAAAACTCAACATTATCCGGTTCCCACCAGCTGAAGAACACGCCATAGGTGACCATCCAGACAACGAGCCACGGCTGCTCGAGGCGGGTGCGTGTGCTCCAATAGCTGATTGCCGAGAGGACGACTGTTGCGATTGCGAGATACCCGCCCCATCCAGCAGCGACGGTATCGGCGAGACCATCACGGACATCTGCGAGGGTTGCTCTGCCGCCCCACCAGCCACTGTCGACATAATCAAACAGCCATTGATGTGCGGCCGAGTACGTCGTAAAGCCGCTGACGATGCCCATGACCCATGCGTATGCCAACACGACAATTGCTACCCCACCTGCCCCCGCAATCAGCCAGCCGCGGCGTGCAAGCCCACCAGCCCGTAGATCTGGCCACGCCCGGACAACCAAGGGTATGGCGAGGAGGGCATTGGTCTGGTGGAACAACACGGCCCCAGCCAACGAAACGGCAAGTCCCACGCGCCAGCGTACCCGCGCAGGGGCGGGATCCATCGCGAACCACAGGACCGCGATGATACACAGGGTAGCGAGGGTATAGACTTCTACTTCAACGGCGTAGTACCAATAGGCATACGAAAACGCACACGACAACGCTGCCAATAGTGCGACATCGACCCTATGCCACCGCCGATAGACCGCGGCACAGAGGAGCCCGCTGCCTACGCTCCCGGCGACGGCGTTCGCCACTTGCAACGCCGTCGCTGGGTCGGTCTGCGCCAGCGAAGCGATGAGTGCACCCAATGGTCCATACGCCAGGTGATGTGGATGAAAAAGTTGCTGCCAGGGTTTGCGGCTGACATCCAAGATGTACGAGAGCGCATCAAACGTGTGTACATGCGTCAGCGTCACGAGGTATACCACAAGCGTGAACCCCGCGGTGCAGAGACTGACCAGACGCATGGTGCGGTGTTGCTGTGCGGTCATTCGCGTACCTGCGCCGACACAAATTGCACGCCGAGGGTGCGGAAGTCGTTGAGCGCTGCATCAGCGAGCGCAGGCACCCAACCGGGTGTATCGATGCGCACCAACAGTGTATCCGTCGCCGAGGTCATACCTGCCGGAACCGTCAACAACATTGGCTCGTCGTGGTCATGGATTGGGTTGCAGATAGGCGCCGTCCAGATGGGTTCGGTGTTGCTCCATGGGAGCGGTTGCCCTGCCAAACGAACACACACCTCTGGAACACTCCCGTCTGGTCGCAGCCCGCTGTTGAGTCTGACGATGACGCGTGCACCGGCTCGAGGGAGCGGCAACCGGACCTCGCTGGTTGGTTCGAGCCAGGCAAACGTCCGATCATCGATCGTTTCGACCGGATAAAACCCGCGGACCTGCGCACTGGTGTCGGTCGCATCGATGCTTGCGGGCAGCGGGGCAGTTCCCTCAACGAGCTCGTAGCGCTGATAGCTGATGTTCAGCGAGTCAATCAGGGCAGGTTTTTGGTTGAGTAATTGCGAAAACTCAGGGATACGCGCTTGTATGTATTCTTTTTTGACGAAATGCATGCCAGGGAACCAGAGCGCCCCGTTTGCACCCACAAGTGCGTAGACTGCACGTCCTTCGGATTTCCACCGACGAAAGAGCGTTACCAGGTCCCGACCGTATTTCTCGGGGCGTTCACTGCGCAACCCAAAGACCTGCTGCCCGTGGATCGAGATCAACGGTAATGCGAGCGTGTCAGCGGCATCACGTGCCGCCACGTACCGTGGCGATCCACCACGCACCAGCGTGACATCGGCAGGGGTGCTCAATGCCGCGATACGTTCGACCAGGGCAAATGACCCCTGCAACTCGGGCACTGCAATGACGGGGCGTATCGTGGCTCCGAGAAAAAGCACTAACACCGCGACACTGCCTGCACTCAGCAGTCGCCGCCACCACGCTGTTCCCCACAAGGCAACCGCACCGTAGGCGCTCAACAACGCAAAACCCGGATAAATGTTGGGCAAGTAGCGGCGCATGATATAGATGTACGTTTGACTGCTTGTGCCGTAACTCAGTTGAATAAACACAAACGCGGTTATCAAGGTCACGCCGAGAAAAAACCAATTATGCCGATTCACTCCGCGCCAGAGCAGGAGCACGAGACCAATGAACATCATTTCGATGCCGAATGGGGATGTGTACCAGCCGACTCGTACCAAATTGGCCATCGAATTGGCATACAGGTCACGCAGCGGCGCAGGATCATTGAGAGGTACACCGCGTACTACTGCCCCGATGCGCGAGACAAATTGTGCTACCGGATCGGCGTACGTGGGCGGTCGAATGGGTGCGCCGATATAGCCCTGGAGCGCAAGACAGCTCCCCGTCGGATGTATGCGCTGGGTGGATGTCATGCATCCAAATGCGTCAGCAACGACCGTTGCTGTCAGAATTTGTGGCCGAATCAGGTACGCGTACAATATAGCGATGCCTATCAAGACCGCACCAATGCGACTCAAGGGCAACAGAAATGGCCGCACGAATGCCTGCATGCGTGCAAGTACGTGTGGCTGTCTACGAACCCACAGCGCGCCGACAATCACGAGTACCACGCATGCCAATTCGAATCCAATCCGTGGATAGTTCCATGCTGCATCCGGGATGCTCTGATTCGGACACGGTTGATAGGTCAGCGGTGAACAGGGGCGTATCAAGAAAATGCGCTGGAGGTTCGGCGTCAGCAGTGGAAAAACAAGCAGCGCACTGAGTGCAGTATCCTGCAAACGTGCAAAAAACGTATCAATAAAATACCCACGCGACAGGGTCAATAAGTGGATAAGCCCATGCAATCCCGTGCCGGCGAATCCCCATACGACCCAGCGGAATCCCGCATGGTCTGTGTTGCGTAACCATTGCCACCCGAGCCACCCGATAAACGGCACCAAGACAAAGACAAAATCGAGTCGTGCAAGCAAAAACTGCCCCGCAGCCAATCCAAGGAGCAATGCGGCGAGATTGCGATCTGGGCGGGCGGGGGCGTTGTAGCGCACCAACGCATAGACCAACGCAAAAAACAACCATTGGGCAGTTGTTTCGGACATAGGGTAGCGACTAAACCAGACCTGCACACCGTTGAGTGCCAGCAACGTCATCGCAATGATACCCACTGCCGGGCCAAACAAGGCGCGACCGGCCATTCCCAGCCCCCACACCCCCATCAATCCCGCCAAACCGGTTGCCAAGAGCCCCATGTGTACGCCGAATGCTGCCGTAAAGAGGGCAATCCACGCAGGGAAGAGGTGCAAAAATTGCGGAGTGTAGGCTCCTTCGGATGCGTTTGATTCGGAAATGAACAACCCCGCAAGACGCATTCGCGTAGACATAAAGCGATCCGCGGATTGTACCCCTAGGAGATTGGACCAGCCTTGTGCTGCGTCTGCATCGGTCCCACGGCGGGTGGCCAGATCTGCCACAATGGCATCGTGTTGGACAATCGACCCCGTCCGTGCAATGGCAAAGCCGGTATTTGCATAAATGCCTGCGTCACGACCGCCAAAAATAACCTGTGCTGGTGTGCCGTTAAGCAGCAACGTGAGCAGGAGCACCGCTCCCAGCGCGGCTGTCTCCCAGCGGATAGGTCGCATGATTGCCCATGTTGGCCATTGCATCCCTGGTCCACGCCATGCCCACCAGCCTGTTGTACCAACAAAAACCACCGCACACATGCTGTGGAGTACGAGTGAAAACACGCCGATGCCGGCCAGCAGGACTGCACACCCACCGTGGAAGAGCATTCCAATAAGGGCAGATTGATAGAGTCTATCGAGGGGATGTGTAGAATCGCCGAGGCGTGCGACGAGCGGCCAACCGGTGGCAATGACGAGGGCGACAACACTGGCGAGAATCAAGATACTCAAGTCATTCTCCGCAACAGGAGGCAGTCTTACCCTGCATTCTAGCACGCCTTGATTCGGCTCAAACGGTACAGCAATGGTGGACCGAATCGCCATAATGCCGAAAGATGTGCGTTAACTGTCAGGTGTTATGCGCTGTTATTCTGAAAATCAGAAAAATGAAGCGGATTTTTTTGCTTTACAAAGGCAAATAAAAGAGAATCAATACAATATGTTGAATAAAATGCTTGACAATGAAAAAATTATTTGGTAGGGTGAAAAAGGGTGCGGTGCCGATTGACCGTGGAATTGTGTCGCATTGATGGTAGAAAGGGACACCAGACCTTGATTTCTGAACAGACAATCGTGCACGAGAAAAGCCAGCACGTTGTCTTGTGGCAAAGGGAAAATGCTGCAAGGAGGATGAGTTTTGGAGAGAACAGCAAGAGTCCCCGGAGCGGCAGTTGTGATGTGTTGCAACAAAATACTTGACAACAGCGTTTTTCGACCTATATTGAAAAAGGGAGTTGGGCCATGCAGCAAGCAAGAGGACATCGATGTCAGATAAATTAGTAATTGTAGAATCTCCTGCCAAAGCCAAAACGATTGAAAAATACTTGGGAAAAGGCTACACCGTGATTGCCTCGATTGGTCATGTCCGTGACTTGCCCAAACAGGAAAGTGCGATAGATATTGCCAATGATTATTTGCCGAATTACACGGTGATGCCGGGCAAAGAGCGTGTGATATCGGATTTGCGGGCTGCGGCGCGCAAAGCAAGTGCCGTCTATATGGCGACCGACCCTGATCGTGAAGGTGAGGCAATTGCCTGGCACATCGTCGAGTCGATTTCGGTGCCGCGCAAGACACCCATCCATCGGGTGACGTTTACCGAGATTACGCCCAATGCGGTTCGGGCTGCCATGGAGCATCCACGATCTATTGATATGGACCTCGTCAATGCACAGCAGGCCCGTCGCATCGTCGATCGGTTGGTCGGCTACGGCTTGTCTCGGGTCTTGTGGAACCGTGTGCGACGCGGTTTGTCTGGTGGACGTGTGCAGTCCGTAGCGGTACGGTTGGTTGTCGAACGTGAGCGTGAGATCCAGGCATTCGTCAAACAAGAATACTGGAGCATCGAAGCAGATTTGCTCAAGTTGAAGGATAAAGCGACCCCGTTCCGTGCCAATTTGATCGAAGTCGATGGCAAGAAAATCGAAAAATTCTATGTGGCAGACGAAGCACATGCCGGTCGCATCGTCGCCGATTTACAACATGCGCAATGGCGGGTGCAGTCGATAGAGCGCAAAGACAAAAAACGCAATGCGCCGCCACCGTTTATTACCAGCACGCTACAACAAGAAGCATCACGTAAACTTGGTTTTTCGGCCAAAAAAACCATGATGGTTGCGCAGCAACTCTATGAAGGCATCGATATTGGTGGCTCCGAAGGTGCAGTCGGCCTGATTACCTATATGCGTACCGACAGTGTCAATGTTGCCAAAGACGCACAAGACGAGGCCCGTGCATACATCAGTGCAACCTACGGTGCAGATGCGATCCCGACCAAACCGAATACGTACACCACCAAAGCAAAAGGTGCGCAAGAAGCGCATGAGGCGATCCGTGCGACGTTGGCGGCGCGCAATCCGAGTGACATCCGTGGCAAGATGAACCACGATCAAGCCCGCTTGTATGACTTGATTTGGAAGCGCTTCATTGCCAGTCAGATGTCCCCAGCGGTATTTGACTCGCAGACCGTCGATATTGCCGCGGGCACGGTGTTGCCGGCAGACCAGGGGACCAAGGGCCCCTATACCTTCCGTGCAACCGGTTCGGTGCTCAAGGTGCCTGGCTTTTTGGCGGTCTATAATGTCAGTCTCGACGATGGAGAAGAAGACGAAGACAAAGAGCGCCGCTTGCCCGTCTTGGCGATCGCCGAAGCATTGGCATTGCATCTGTTGTCGCCGCTCCAACACTTTACCGAGCCGCCGCCGCGCTACAGCGACGCTACCCTCATCAAAGAGCTCGAGCGATTGGGCATTGGTCGGCCGTCGACGTACTCGACGATTACGGCGACCATTGTCGACCGCAAGTATGTCGAGGTTGCTGCCGGTCGGTATATCCCGACGACACTGGGCGAAAAGGTAAATGACTTATTGGTCGAAGATTTCGATAAAATCGTCGACTATCCCTACACGTCGCTCCTCGAAGATCGACTCGACCTGGTTGCTGAGGGTCACGAAAAGTGGCTGGCAGTGGTCGACGAGTATTACAAAGTCTTTTTGGTGGCACTCGAACATGCCCGCAAAGAACGTGTCGACACCGTCACGGCATTGCCGTGCCCAAAGTGTGATGCCGGTATGCTAATGGTCAAGTTTGGGAGTCAAGGCGAGTTTGTGGGCTGTACACGCTACCCCGATTGTTCGTTCACCAGCGATTTCGTGCGGACCGATGGCGCCATCGTGTTGAAAACAATCGATACCGCGCCGATGCCCGACGTCGAGTGCCCGACGTGCAAAGGGCCGATGATGGTGCGCCGCGGCCGCTTCGGCAATTTCCTGGCATGCATGGGGTACCCGAGTTGCAAAGGGACGCTTCGGCTCGACAAAACCGGGAAGCCGGTTGCCCCGCCTGAACCAACGGGGATTACCTGCCCGAAGTGTAGCGCACACGAACTGCTCAAACGCAAAGGCGCGTTCGGTCGGCCATTCTATGGCTGTAGCGGGTACCCCAACTGTGATTACATCGTCAACGATCTGGCTGAGGTCGCTACCTACGACCCGGCAGTCGAGGCAGCCAAGCCGCCACGTCGTGGGGCTGCTGCAGCCCGTGCGAGTGCCGCCCGCAATGTGGCCACCGCAAAACCCAAACGGAGTGCGGCTGCGCCCAAGAGTGCCAAAAGTACCAAACGTGTTGCAGCGACATCCGCAAAGAAGCCCGCTGCGAAGCGCACAAGCACGTCAGCGACTGCTGCCAAAAGCGCCGGCACCAAGCGAACGAGCGTCGCATCGACCAAAACCCCCACACCTGTCCGTCCCAAAAAATCGACTACCCCCCGTTCCGCAACACCCGCTGTGCGGAAGACCGCATCGAAGTCTCCGCGGAGCGTCGACCGCGAGGTGGAATAATCACTGTCCACGTACCTTTTTGCAGGCAATGAACGGTAGTATTACTGTTCATTGTTTGCAAGGAGGTGTCCCATGCGGCAGATTGTCCCCCAACGTGTAGCTGCGGTCGTGATCTGGGTGGTGTTGATCGCAGGCGTTCTCCTCGTGACGTGGTTTGTGGTTGCCCCCAAAGCAGTGATCGATGCACCGGTTGTCCCTGCAGATGTGCCAGTGACCCAGTTCGAGGCAGCCCCCGAGGTCGAACCGACTGCGCTCCCTGCGCTGGTGGTCTATGTGACGGGGGCAGTGGCACAGCCAGGATTATACGCACTCGCTGCGCACGAACGCGTCGGTGCTGCGGTTGCGGCTGCGGGCGGGATGACTGCAGACGCAGACTATGACGCGGTGAACATGGCCGAGCGTATCACCGACGGCCAGCACATCAACATCCCGCCCATATCTGAAAGTACACCCTCGGGTGCATCGATTGTACAGACCATCGAACCGCTCCAAATCGCAATCAACACGGCAACCGCTGCCGAACTCGAACAGCTGCCCGGTGTGGGAGCGAGCATGGCGGAGCGTATTGTGGCATATCGCACCCAACACGGCCCGTTCAAAACGTTGGCCGATCTCGATGCAGTGAACGGGATCGGTGGCGCATTGTTGGAGCGGCTGCAGCCTCTCGTCCGTTTTTAAGCGATAATAGCCTCTATTGAAGAAAAGCCAGTGCGCCGAACGGTATGGCTTGTCACCGTAGCCATGTGATGCAATACCCGGAGAGACTATGTTATCTACGACACGGCGTACGCGCATTGTTGCCACCATCGGACCAGCCACCGAATCACCCGCACAGTTGGATGCGCTGATTGCTGCTGGGATGAACGTTGCGCGCATGAATTTTTCGCATGGTACGCACACGGATCATGCACGGCGCATTGCCGACGTGCGTGCAGCTGCAGCCCGAGCACATCGCCCTATTGCGATTCTGCAGGATTTACAAGGTCCCAAGATTCGCACCGGCGCACTAATCGGCGGCCAATCTGTGCATCTCGAGCCTGGTACACAATTGATTATCACGATTGATCCGGTCGAAGGGTCTTCGGCACGCGTATCTACAACCTATACACACCTGCCGCAGGATGTGGCAATCGGCGATCATATTTTGGTGAGTGATGGACTCATCGATCTGCAGGTCACTGCCGTGAGTGCCCGTGACGTCACAACGGTGGTCATTGCAGGCGGGGAACTGCGCCAGAACCAAGGCATCAATCTCCCCGGTGTAGCGGTCAGTATCCCCGCATTAACCGACAAAGATCGCGGAGATTTGGCGTTTGGGTTGTCGCAAGGCGTTGACTATGTTGCGTTGTCGTTTGTGCGCCGTGCGGCGGATATGCAACTGATTCGCGACGCAATCGCAGCAAACGGCGCGTCGGTGGGCGTCATCGCCAAAATCGAAAAGCCTGAGGCACTCGATGACCTCGATGCGATTTTGCAGCTCTGCGATGGGGTGATGGTGGCTCGTGGTGATTTGGGAGTCGAAATGCCTCCAGAACAAGTGCCACTTGCCCAAAAACGTATCATTGAAGCCGCCAACTACATGGGCGTCCCCGTGATTACGGCCACACAGATGCTCGATTCGATGATTCGCAACCCGCGGCCAACGCGGGCCGAAGCAAGCGATGTTGCCAATGCGATTATCGATGGCACCGATGCGGTCATGTTGAGCGGCGAGACCGCTACCGGAGCCTGGCCTGTTGATGCCGTGCAGATGATGCATCGGATTGCGCTCGAGACCGAGCGCTCGGGACGGCATCATGGACTTGGCGCGCCCTCGGTCCGATCGCATGGCCCTGCGGATGCTGTTGCAGCCGCGATGAGTCATGCTGCCTGTGGGATTGCCGCAGAGGTCGGTGCAGTCGCGATTGTTGCATTCACGATGAGCGGGTTGACAGCACGGCTAGTCGCCCGGAGCCGTCCGTCTATCCCGATTATTGCCGTGTCGCCCGAGGTTGGTACCGTGCAGCGGTTGTCGCTGGTATGGGGGATCCATGCAATCCAAGGACGGTTAGTGACCAAACTGGATGATCTGATAGATATGCTCCAAATCATGCTTGTAGGGCACGGCTTGTTCCCCAAAGGGGTCAAAGTGGTGCTCGTTGGTGGGCATCCCATTGCAATGGGTGGTACCACAAACTTTGTAAAGGTTATAGAACTGTGATTGCTCCCCGCACCAAAAAGTTGCTGTTCGGGGGACTCATTTGGGTGTTGCTGTGGGGCTGGGGTATCCGGACAACCCACGCTGTCGACGCGTTGTCAGGGGCTGCGCAGCCATCAGCTGCAATGCTTTCTGTTGCATCAGATGGGTCTGTGGTTGTTGTTCTCGAACTCTCGGTACGTGATACAGCAGCGGTCACGTTGCTGTTACCGGTTGGTGCAATTGCCCGTATCGACGAGTCCGACACGCTTGGTCGGCTCATCGAACGGTATGCGGTGCCTCTCGAAACCTCCGAAATTCTCGAATTCAACGGGCAGCTCGATGCAACAGCTATCCCGACGTTGACCCCGTACGTACGGTCCACGCCGGCTGCTGGCAACCTGACCCAATCGGGTACGATGATGACGTTGCCGCAAGCCAGAGATGGCACGACTGTCACCATTCGCGTCGAATGCGTTGGGTGCATGGATCAATGGTATGTACCGTTGCTCCATCAATTGCCAGTGTATGCACCGGTGGTCGTCATTGGTTCGGGGGTAGCAACCTGTGCGGGCCTGTGGCGGGTACAAGCCCAACCCGATGCAGACATCGGTGCTGGCTACGGGTCTCGGGTGGTCACGATGATGATCGTCGAAAATACTGCAGGAATTGCTCCCTGCGTGATTGGTACAGAACAATCAGCGGCGCTTCGTCCGCCCGTGCGCACCGTGACTGCAGACGGCACACAGACGTTGCTGCGTGTGGTGTTTTGTTTGGTGGCAGTATTGTTCTTGAGTATTAGTTCATTTTATGGTGCATTGGCATTGACCAAGCGTATGCACCGCGCGGTAGATTTTCGCCAGGACAATCGCTGACCGCTCCGACGAGGTATTGATGGTACTGCAAGGGTTCGTACGGCTCCTCATTTGCGTCACCGTATTGGGTGGGTTGCTACAGGCAATCCAGCCGAAACAACCGTACGTGCATGCTGCGGTCCGCGGGACGGTGACGCCGACGCGGACAATCATGCCCACTGCGACGCCCACGGCGACACGGATGCCTGGTACCACTGTGCCGTCTTCGATGATGGGATTGGTGGGTCGTGACCCGTTTTTTGAGACCATCGCAGGCAAACCAAATATCGTAAGTCAAGACACGATGGGGCGCACGATGTCTGCACTTGGTGTGCGCTGGGTACGCATTGACATCCGCATACCGGCAGATTACACGGCATCCGATGCTGCAGTCGATGCAGCAATTGCGCAATATGACTACTTTCTCAAGACCGTTGCACCGCGTGAACGACTGAAAGTGTTGTTGCTGGTCAACTTCGATGTCGTCATGGGTGTCGATGCAAACGAAATTCGCAAAGGACCATACACCGCCGATGCACTCTATGGACCGCGCTACAACACCTACATGCGGGTCTGGATGGGCCGTGTTCAGCGCATCATCCAACGCTATGGCAAATCCATCGGGGCGATTGAAGTCCTCAACGAAGCAAATCGATTACCCCGCTACCGTGCGGATGGCCCGATTAACAATGCAATACCGGCGGAAGTATGGGCACAGCTGACGACGACTTTATACCGTGCGTGCAACGGTGGTGCCTTGCGTACTGCATGTGCGGGGACCCCAATTGTGTTGGGCGGGTTGCATCCACGCGGAACCGACGCGCAGACAGGCCAGTCAGCGCAGACCGACATCGATTACTTGGCTGCAATCTATCAGTCCCGTGCGTTTACTACGGCAAAGAAGCAGATCGGACGATGGCCGATTGATGGTATCGGGTATCATCCCTACCCGGTCGAACTGCAGTACCTCGGTGTGACCACAATGACACAGGCAATGGACCGGATTCGGGCCCGCTTGCGCACATTGGGTGATGAACTACGACCGATTTGGGTTACGGAACTCGGCTATAACGTGGGGTATGGACGTCAACACGAGCAAGGCCAGGCGGATTTCTTGGGGACAACCTACCGTATTTTGGCTGCCCGGAAGCTCGCCAATGGTGCCCGTGAAGTCGCAGTGGTGTTCTGGTTTAAGTACGAAGACTTCCCGCCCGCGAGTGGCGTGAACGCACAAAAGTGGGGACTGGTCCATATTCCGTTTGTCGATGGTGCATGCGTTGGTGGGGCGTGTTACCGTGTGTCGGGTTTACCGAGTGTGTATCGCAAAGCGTGGTACGTATATCGCGATTTGAGTGCCCCAAAATAGAATAAGGCGGCGTGAACATGAAGCTGTAACGAAAGCGCCGCCTGCGTAGAGTACGCAGGCGGCGCTGGGTTGGATGTGTGCGCCCGAGCAGTTATGGCGCGCTCCATTGGAACGCATACTCACGTACACTGCCGATGTAGGTCTCGACGTCGTTTTCGAATTCGGGTGCGTAGACAGGGATGATGTCTTCGACGGTATGGATGCCGCGTTGATCAATGTACTCAAGCGCAATCAGACGATACCAATCGTGAATACCCTCTTGCCAGGTCGCATAATCGCGAAATCTGCCGTGACAACGCGAGTAACCGGCACAAATGATATTGCCGACGTTGTGTGTATTCGTCCCGTCTTCCTTCCACCCGCTCCATTCGGGATTGGTCCCCAGATTGGATTCGTGCATGAAAAAAGCCAGCGCGTAGACAGGATTGATGTTGTAGGCGATACCTTCGTCGATCCAGATTTGCCCCGTGCCCTGCGCAGGCGAGTTGTAGAGTCGGAGGATCTCATCAATGCGGGCGGCGGTAATCGTTGGCGTACCGCGAATGCTGGTGTTGCCCGGCGGCGCGAATCGGGGATTGCGGGTTAATGATGTACTCAGCAATGATTCCCACGGGGCGCTGTTTGTCCCAGCGGTCGGATGTGGTGCAAAAAAGACACGCCACACAAATACCGACACGAGACAGACAACCAGGCACGCAAAAACGAGCCACGTGTTGCAGCCTTGGAGCGTGCGGCGCCACGTAGCATGTGGACGCCTCATTGATGATGGACTGCGTTGTCTCGTCACAACCCTCCTGTATAGTGGTGGGCTAGGGTTGGAGGATGTGATGGATGTCGAGCATCGTGCCACGTCCACTCAACCATGGGTGAATGCGCTCAGCGGCGAACCAAGCTTCGATTGCCGGGGCAGGCAGAGAGCCGCGTTCGGTAATGACGCCGGTTACTTGTTCTATGGGCGTGACATCCAGAGTTTTTGGTGTGTCAGCCGACGCAGAGCAGGTGCAAGCATCGAGCGGTGATGGTTGCCGTTCGCCATGAAAGAACGCGTCAGGCAGGAATTTCTCGCTCGTGCAAAACGTGTAGAACGGTATGTGCGCAGTATGTGCTTCGGTCGCAATATGGGCGGTACCAACAGTGTTGATAAGTCCATAGGCATCGAGCGTGTCTGCCCCAACGACGACTGCATCGACACGTTCGAGCACGGAATTGATCTGTGTATACCCGATTGTCGAAACTGACAGGCCGATTGCTGCGATGCGATCGCACAACGCACGGTGGGCATCGGTATCGGTACCTGACACGCACACCACGTCGATGCGCTGCCCGTTGCGTAGCGCATGTTGTAATGCATACAGCACAGTAGTGCTGTAGCCATACAGCATGATGCGTTGACATTGACTCAACACCGACATACTTTGGACTGCGGTATCGGGAACGCGATGTGTGAGTTGATGACGGAACGTTGTCAAAGACGCGACAACGGTCTGCTGAAGCTCTGAGACCGTCGCGACCGAGTCGAGATGGTAGAGTAAGGGATTCAGGAGATTGACGAGAGAACCGACTGCTTGCTTTTGACAAATGAGTTGCCATGCAGTTTTGAAAATGTCGCGTCGAATTGCATCAACGGTGAGGGCAGTGCTGGTTTGGGCGCAAACCAATAGTTCATCGATAGCGCGGACCGCAATTTGGGCCGCACCGAAACGTTGCTCGAGGATCATATGTCCCCTCAGTGTGTGGCATGTGTTCGGCGGTGAACGTCATGCAGAGTACAATGGGCCATCAACGTCGCATGGCATACCCAAGTATACCATCTGCATGCGTCGCAAACGAGATGCCGAAGCATGGTTGTTCATCTGATGCTCATACCATTTTCACGGCGAGTTTAGCCATGTATCGGATGATGCTATTGATATCGGAGCATACTCCGTTGAATGTAAAGAGGGAAACATGGGTCGGACAAATACCTTCATCATGGTTGTAGTGTTGTTACTCACGCTCGCAGGAGGGACAATCCTCGGCGCGTTAGCTGGTGCTGGTGCGTCGGTGTATCTCATCCAGAAGCGTCTCAGTCAGCCAATCACGGTTGTTTCGACGAACGATACCGCTGAGCCACAGCCGACCGCGCCGACCGCCGCAGCGATTCCCACTGCAATCCCTGCGACATCTGCTCCCGAGGCAGCCAAAGCGGTAGGTGAAGATATCCCTGCGATGATTGAACGGGTGCGTGACGCGGTTGTCACCGTCGAAAACTACGCCAATCAGGACGAAATGTTCATGCCATCATCGACGGGATCGGGTGCAATCATCAGTCCTGACGGCTATATCGTGACGAATAACCATGTCATCGAAGGCGCTGATACACTGCGCGTGTTATTTGCGGATGGCACCATTCATGATGCAACCTTGATTGGCGCTGATCCGCTCAACGACATAGCGGTTATTCAAGTCACTGATCCCATCCCAACCGTGATGGTATTGGGTGATTCTGATGCGCTCCGACAGGGTGAACCGGTCATTGCTATCGGGAGCCCATTGGGCAGCTATCGCAACACCGTGACGGTCGGCGTCGTGAGTGCCTTGAATCGCAATGTCGGGAGCGATGCCCCTGAAGGGCTGATTCAAACCGATGCCGCAATTAACAACGGCAACAGCGGTGGTCCATTGCTCAACGCACGTGGCGAAATCATTGGCATCAACACGTTAGTTGTGCGTGGTTCTTCTTCTTCGTTGGATACGGCACAAGGCCTGGGTTTTGCGGTGCCATCGTCAATAGTCCGCAAAATAGCCGAACAGCTCGTGGCGTACGGCGAAGTGCGATACCCGTTCTTGGGAATTTCGTACGGGATGGTAACTCCGGAAATAGTCGAAGCCGAAAAACTGACAGTGAAACAAGGTGCGTTTGTATCGGGTGTTACTGATGGCGGTCCGGCACAAGCAGCTGGTATTTTGCCTGGCGACGTCATCTTGACGCTCAACGGGGTCCGGCTCGGCGAAACCGATTCGCTCCGTGGTGTCCTGTTGCGCTACAACCCGGGTGACACCGTCACACTCACGGTGCTGCGAGGCACCGAAGAAAAGCAGTTTTCTATTACACTCGCAGTTCGTCCCCCACGATAGTTTCGTACGCTGCCCGCCGCCACGATACGTATGTATCGTGGCGGTTTTGTTGTTGGTAGAATAGGGTGACCACCGTAGCCGAAGTGAACCTATGCAGAACCATCTGTCCCCACATCGTGATACCGCATTGGTATTGACCATCGATATCGGTACGAGTTCGTTGCGTGTCCTTGCCTACGATCGGAACGCCCATCGTGTCACGCACGTCGAAGGTCGGCGCGCCGTTACGGTGACGTCGGATGCAACGGGAGCTGCCGAAGTCGACACCGTACAGCTCCTGAGAGATTTGGTTGCATGTATCGACGATGTCATCATGCAATTGGGGGCACGTGCCAACGACATTGTGGCCGTTGGGATGGCGACGATGGCCACCACGATGGTGGGATTGGACGCGACCGGTCATCCTGTTGGGCCACTGCGTACCTATGCCGACACCCGAAGCGACGACGCAAGCCATACCCTCCGCGCCGAATATGCAGAGATAACTGTGCATACCCGGACTGGGTGTCTGATTCGCCCCAACTATTGGCCGGCACGGCTACGTTGGCTGCAAACTACCATGCCTGCAGAGTGGCAACGTGCATCACACTGGGTACCCATTGGCGGTTATGTGGCGTATCACCTCACGGGCGCACTCCGGGTGACCCCGAGTGAGGCAGCGTGGACGGGCTTGTGTCATCGCGAATCGCTGCAATGGGACAACGTTTGGCTCCAACAACTCGGGGTAGATGCTGCCATGTTTGGGCAGATTGTCGATGTCGACGTCCCGATGCCGCCGCTGGGTGCAGCGTGGGCTGCGCGCTGGCCGGCGTTGGCACGTGTGCCGTGGTATGGCGCCATGGGCGACGGTGCAGCCGCAAATGTGGGCAGCGGGTGTGTGGACGAGCGATTTCTCGCATTGACCATCGGAACGACGGGTGCAATGCGCATCGCATTGCCGGGCACACCGGTACCGCCTGCAGGGTTGTGGTGCTATCGGATCGATCGGCAGACTGCGCTGGTGGGGGGTGCGACGAGTGAAGGCGGCAATGTGTTCCAATGGATGTCTGAGACGTTGCGGGTTGATGGCGACGACGCCGCCATCCAAGCGCGTTTGGGGCAGTACCGTGCTGATTCGCACGGGTTGACCATTCTCCCGTTGTTTGCCGGTGAACGCAGCCCCGGTTGGGCGGGAGATGCCAAAGCGACGATCCATGGGCTCCATTTGGGGACGACCCCTTTCGACATGTTGCGCGCGAGCCTCGAGTCGATTGCGTTGCGCTTCGGCCAGATTGCGTCACGCTTGCCCGTGACGGGCCAAGTCATCGCCAGTGGCGGTGCACTCGAGCAGTCGCCGGTCTGGATGCAGATATGTGCCGATGTCTTGGGGCGACCGGTGTATGCATCGGGTGTCGACGAAGCCACTGCGCGTGGGGTAGCAGTCGTCGCATTGCGCTCGCTGGGGTTCATCCCTACGCTCGCAGCGTTGCCGACCGCACCAACCGTTTGCTATAACCCGGACGACGCATCGCATCAGGCCTATCGCCGTGCAGGGGAACGCCAGCGTCTGCTCTATGACCGTCTGGTCGGTCAGTCAATCGGGTGACGGTTGAGACGGTTGGTGCTACACTAGCCTCATTGCGACAAGGAACAATACGATGAAGATGACCGTGTTTTTTGATGTGCTCTGTCCATTTGCCTGGCGTGCGTCACGGTGGCTAGACCTGGTGGTTGCGCAGCGGCCCGAGGTACAGATCGATTGGCGCTATTTTTCGCTCGAACAGATAAATACCCCTGCTGACTCTGATTGGCGCGTATGGAACCAAGCACATGACTACGCGGCTGCCAAAGAGGGGTGGGAGACGTATCGCGGGTTGAATCTTTTTTGGGGGGCCGAGGCGGTGCGCCGGCAGAGCGTCGCGGCGTTCCAGCTGTTCCGTGCCAACGCCTACGAAGCACGGCATGTGACCAAGAGCGACGTTACGACACGTGAGGGTGTCGCTGCAGTGGCGGCAACCTGCGGCATCGATATGCAACGCTACCATGCAGATGTCCAAGACCGCTCGTTACTGGACGTATTGAAGCGCGATCACGAATATGCCGTGGCGCAGTACAAGGCGTTCGGAGTACCCACGTTGTGCTTTGACGACCGCAATGCGGTATACGTGAAGCTCAGCGAAATTGTGAGCGCGGCCGATGCTTTGACCCTGTTCGATGATGTCCGTCGTGACTTCACCACGCGCCCGTGGTTGGTAGAGCTCAAACGACCAAACCCCTAAGCACGAGGAAGACGGTATGGCGATTATAATTAGACCAATCACGGATCTCGGCGGGTGTGCCGATTTGCAGTACGTGCATAACCGAGTCTGGTCGAACAGCGGTGACGAAATCATCCCTACCCACGTGTTGATTACCTGGGCTCACAATGATTGCGTCCTGCTCGGCGCATATGATGACAACGGCCCGCGTGAGGCACACGGGATGGTAGGCTTTGCGTTGGGGTGGTACGGATTGTCACACACGATGCCCCCCACACTCAAATACTGCAGTCATATTGTCGGAGTGCTAGCTGAGTATCGGGGCCGTGATATCGGCTTGCGGCTCAAGACCGCACAACGCGATCAATTGATCGCGCATGGGCAGACAAATGTGATGACGTGGACGTATGATCCGCTCCAAATCGTCAATGGGACATTCAACATCCACCGCTTGGGGGCCCTGTGTTCGACCTACAAGCGTGATGTCTATGGCGAAATGACCGACGCGTTGAATGCCGGCGCGCCGAGTGACCGATTCGAAGCCGAGTGGTACCTGCACGATGCGCGTACCGAACGCCATCTCGCACAGCAATACCCCGATTGGACTGCGGTCGATATCGCGTTCCCCGTGCATGTAGCCGAAAACATGCCGCACGCCGTTCAGATGCCGAACTGGGATGGGCAAACCGTCGCAATCCCGTTGCCTGAACAGCTCGCGCTCTTGCGCACGCACGACACGCCACGGTTGCACGCCTGGCGTATGATGCAACGGCACTACTTCGAGGCAGCGTTTGCTGCGGGGTATCATGTCGTCGACTGTATCCAGGTCCCCCAGCGCGGATGGCACTATCTCGTCCGGCCACGGACGTAGGAGCAACACTATGCGTATTCAACAGGTAGAGCTACGATCGATTGATTTGCCGTATGTATCACCGTTCGAAACAAGTGGCTGGCGTGAAACAGGCAGTAATGCCATCTTGGTGCGTATCGATGCAGATGGGGTAACAGGCTGGGGCGAAAGTCCGGTCGGCCCCGGACCGTGGTACAACGAAGAAACCACTGCCACGGCAATGATTATGTTGCGTGATATCCTTGCACCGGTGCTGATGAAGCACGACATCACTGACCCTTATGACGTCCAACGCATTTTTGCCAATGTGCGTGCCAATCGCATCGCCCAAGCGGGGCTCGAATTTGCGGTGTGGGACTGGTTTGGGCATGCCCAGCAGCAAAGCCTCAAGTCGATGCTTGGTGGCGTACGCGAGACGGTCAGTGTCGGTGTGTCGGTCGGCATCCAAAAGGACATCGATACGCTCCTGCAGGTCGTGGGTGCCTATGTCGATGCAGGCTATCAGCGCATTAAATTGAAAATCAAGCCGGGTTGGGATATCGAACCGACGCGTGCGGTGCGCACAGCCTGGCCGCACATCATGCTCCAAGTAGACGCGAATAGCATCTATACGCTTGATCATGCTGAGCACTTGGCGCAACTCGACGAGTACGGGCTGTTGTTGATCGAACAACCGTTGGGACATGACGACATCATCGATCATGCGAAACTCCAGCGTGCACTCAAAACCCCCATTTGTCTGGATGAAAGCATTGTCTCGCCCGAGCATGCCCGCTGGGCTATCGAGTTGCGGGCATGTGGGGTCATCAACATCAAACCATCACGGGTGGGCGGATTTGCAGCAGCAAAGCAGATTCATGACATGGCGTTGGCCGCAGATATCCCCGTGTGGTGCGGCGGGATGCTCGAGACCGGTATCGGTCGTGCGGCAAACGTGGCTCTGGCGAGCCTGCCCAACTTTGTGCTACCGGGCGACATCAGCGCCAATGCACGCTACTTTATGCGCGACATTGTGACGAACCCGTTTGTTCTGAATGGCGATAGTACGCTGACGGTGCCAAACAGCATTGGGAATGGCGCACTGCTCGACTTGGAGTATCTCGATTCGATTACCACCCATAAGTTGATTGTCAAGGCATGAAGAGTCGCGTTGTCGTGGTCAATGGTCTGCCTGGAGTAGGCAAAACGTCACTAGCGAGCAAAATTGCGCACCAACTCGGCTGGCCGCTCCTCACCAAAGACATGATCAAAGAGTCGCTCTTTGAAAGCATCGGGTGGGGTGACCGGCCGTGGTCGCGCAAGTTGAGTGCGGCCAGCATGGATTTGCTCTTTCTGTGGCTCCAACGTGAAGCGCTCGCAGGGCGGGATGTGGTCATCGAAGGGAACTTCGACTGCGAACGCGACACCCAACGCTTCCTCCGTGCGGTCCAGCAGACCACGACACAATGGGTGCAAGTACTGGTCGTCTGTGACGGCGAGGTGTTGTTGGCACGGCACCGGGCACGCGGGTTGGCTGGTAAACGCCATCCTGGTCACCATGAAGGGGCGTTGATCCATGAGCTCCAACCACGGTTGCAAGTCGGCCGGATTACCCCGCTCGACTTGCCCGGTGACTGTTTCACGGTCGATACGACTGATTTTCTGCAGGTGAATCCCGACCATATTGTGCAACACGTGTGGAGTCTGTTGGAACCGTATTCGTGACCCTGTCTGGATGTAGCACGTTGTCCGCAGGACCAGCGTGACAATCAACCCAGCAAACCGCGCGCCGTCATTGACGGCGCGCGGTTGTTTTTTGCATACGGACAAATCAAACGTGTTAGGCACCGCCGCGGATGACCGGGTTGTGGAGCGTCCCAATACCGTCGATGGTGATACTCACTGAGTCACCGGACTCGAGCGTGAAGTCGTCGGCAGGCACGATACCGGTGCCGGTGAGCAGGAGGACCCCATCGGGGAAGAGGTTGTCGCGACCAAGATAGTCGATGAGCTCCGCAAAGGAACGGACGATTTTGGACGTGTTGACCGTGCCAGCAAAGGCGACGGCGCCGTTGCGTTGGATTTCGATGGCGATGCTGAGGTTTTTGGGGTCGGCCACATGTTCTGCCAGGGCAATCATCGGCCCGACGGCGCAGCACCGGCCGTACATTTTTGCCTGTGGGAGGTAGAGCGGGTTTTCGCCCTCGATGTCACGCGATGACATATCGTTGCCGACGGTGTATCCGATGAGTTCTTTGGCGGGGTTGATGACCAGGGCTAGTTCGGGCTCGGGGACGTTCCAACTGGCATCGTGTCGGATGGCGACCGGCTCCATCGGTCCGACGACCCGGCTCGGGGTAGCCTTGAAGAAGACTTCGGGACGGGCGGCCCGGTAGACACGGTCGTAGATGCCGCTATTGGCAGATTCTTCTTCGCGGGCGACACGGGAGCGCTCGTAGGTGACGCCGGCAGCCCAGATTTCTTGGTCATCGGTGGGGCGGAGCAGTGTGACGCTACTGAGCGGTGCGGTAGGCTGCGTGCCGTGCAGGGCTTTTCTGAGAGCCGAGCCTGCGTCAGTACGGCCAATGGTCCACCGCAAAAACGCCGTGATGCTAGGGAATCGGGCGGTGATGTCGTAGACCTGCTGGTTGTCGACAAAGCCAATACGGATGCTGTTCTTGTCGATGGTGTAACGGCAAATGTACATGGGTGCTCCTTAGTTGATAGTTGGGATGCGAATGATGGCTGGATCGGTGAAGACGTCGTGTTCGTCGGTACTCCGGGTCGAAAACTCAGACACGATGCACCCTGCCGGCCCGGCTTGGAACCAGTGCTTGATGTTGGGTTGCAGGGTGTACTGGTCGCCGGGTTGCAGGATTATCTCGTGCCACACGGTCAAAAACGGCCGTCGTGCAGCAGGCGGCGTGGCCTGCGGGTTGGTGGTCGGCGCACCCTCCACATACAGGTAGAGGCTCCCCTGCCGACAGCGAAAGGTCTCTTCTTTGCCGGGATCATCCCCGACCGGAGGATGGCGGTGCTCGGGGAACAGCTGATGGGCGAAAAGAACAAGCTCTTTGGCACAGCAACGATCGGTATTGATGTAGGTGATGAGTTGCAGCCCGGTCGTCACGATCTCGCCGAGGCCGCAGTCAGCGATTTCGATGGTGGATTGCTCGGTGGGCGTCAGGACGATACCGGCCGATGCAAGGGCAGTGGCAGTGCGGAGACGCAGGTCATGGACAGCGGTCGACGTCAGTGGCGGCATAGTATCCCTCGGTTAGAAGCGCAACGAAAAGAGCGAAATGTCGTGGTTCGTCCGGCCATGCATGGCGAGGTCGGCAAGCACTTCGCCAATCACCGGTGTGAACTTAAAGCCATGGCCGGAGCAGGGCGACGCAAGGACGACCTGCGGATGGGTGGGATGTTTGGCGATGACAAAGTGCTCATCTGGGGTCAGCGTGTACATGCAGGTCGCATAGTCACGCATCGGCCCGAGGAGCGCCGGCACCCGCTCGCGAACCAAATCTTGGAGTGAGGCGACATCATGATCACTGAGTGCACGGTTGATGGTGTCAGGCGCGCACTGCTGGCCGACGGTATGGATGGCGACTTTGATGCCGGGTGTGCCAGGCTGTTTGGGGAAGCCATAAAACGACACCCCTTCGCCGCAGTCCCATATATAGACGGGGAAATTGGCCTCGTCGAAGGGGGCTTCACCACCGATAGGGTCAAACCAAAGGAGCACCCGGCGTTCGACACGGAGTGGCAGTCCCAGGTCATGCATGAGCTCAGGAGCCCAGGCACCGGGTGCCAGGATGAGGTGATCGGCAGTGTATGTGCGTTGGTCGGTGGTCACGGTGACCCCGCTCTCGGTGGCCTGCCACGATTGAACGACCTCGTTGTAGCGCAAGGTGGCGC
>CAIPUQ010000108.1 GCA_903868295.1 uncultured Roseiflexaceae bacterium | reverse complement strand
TCATCTCACGATAATTGTAGCCTCACTCGCTCCCCATCTCCTTCCAGGCACATTCGTTCTGTCCCAGCTGCAGCACTTGCATATGCTCCTCGCGTCCTCATAGGTAATGTGGCGCGTGCGAAGAGGACGAGATCGGCTCCTATCAGGGTTTGCATATTGTGTGGGTTCCGGCATGCTTCTGATGGGCCGTGTCCGTGTATGAGATGCCAGTACAGTCACCCTGGGTCTGATTGTTTTACAGTGTGCGGTTCATGTCATGGTTGCCATCCTAAGAGGGGTTCCTGTGCGAAGCCTACGATTGGTGCCCGGCATCGAATCCTTGCTCGCAGTGGCATGACATCATCTCTGAATGTCGAGCCCCATTTCTTGGGAACAATGTCGGTCGTGTGTCCGTTTTGTAGAGCCCGGACGTGGCCTCATGAAAAGCTCAATTGTTGTGGCAGTGGTTCCATTGTGTTAGAGGACAACAATATTGTTCCGCCCAGTATTTCGGAAATCATTTTGAGCGTGCCAGTGCGTTCCAACATCCGAGCCTACAACTCATTAATGGCATTCACATCAGTGGGTCACAAGGACAAGAGTTTGGTTGATGGCACGTTTGTGCTCAGTGGCAAATCATATCATCGTATGGGCACTCTGCAGCCACTCGGTGATGCGCCTCATTGTTTTGCCCAAATATTTTTGTTGGACACTGCTCAAGCGACGCAGCGCCGATTGGACGTGGCTGCTGACTATCGCAATCAACCTGAACCGGCAATTTTGCAACAACTGCACGATCTGTTCCTTCATCACAACCATCTAGCTCAAACCTACCGTGCAGCGGCGTCCTCTGATGTGCCGCATCTGACTTGGCAAGCAACAGATGACATGCAGAATTTTGACGTTGGGGCCATTTTGTCCCGACCTGGATTTAAGCGCGACATTGTTGTAACCAATCACAGTGGTCGTTATCAATCTATTTGGGACAGTCATCAATATTATCAAGCATTGGCTTATCCTTTGCTGTTTCCTACAGGTTTGATGCGGTTTGTCCATCGTGAGAGTGTTCGTATCATCTGACATGTTGATCCAGGTTGCTCCGGTTGGCATCCTCGATTGAATTACAATGGCAGGTCAATATCTCTTATGGAGTACATGCGATATCACATGATGCATCGGGAGCAGCCGACCCACGTGCAGCAGTGTGAACGTCTGCAATTGGAGTTTTTGTGCGATGCGATGGCTGTTGTTGAAGCTAGGGAGCTTGCTTTCCATGCTACTGCTGCACAGCAAGCCAAATACCGATCGGCGTCAGCCAAAGCCATCATCGATCAAGTCAGTGCGCATCTGAACGCTGGGGATATTGGCAATCCTGTTGTTTTACCTGCCAGTTTCGTGGGTTCTCCAAAGTATTATCACAAACTGTATTTAGATGCTATGGCGTTGCCCAGGCGCTTTTCCAAACCGGACCTTTTTATCACCATGACTTGCAATCCCAATTGGCGTGAAATCAAGGAAAATGTTCCAAATCATTCTCATTGGAAACACCATCCCGACATTGTGGCACGGGTATTTCTGCTCAAATTCAACGCAATGATGGATTTAATTGTTGGTAAGAAGTTGTTCGGCAAAGTACTAGCCCATGTCCATCGGATAGAGTGGCAAGCTCGGGGTTTGCCCCATGCCCATGTATTGATCATTTTGGAAAATAAGGTGATTTCACCCCGACACATCGACGAAATAGTTTGCGCCGAAGTTCCGTGTCCCCGGGTCAATGCGGCGTTGCACGCGATTGTGACCAGAACAAATATTCACTCACCTTGCGATTGTTCCCCAGCATCAGGTTGCAGAACCAAATCAGAAGATGGCTCATGCTTTCGCAAGTTTCCCAAATCTATGACTGACAGCACTTCTACTCGGGGTGATGGTTATCCGCAATATCGACGGCGCGGTCGATACACAACAGTGGTTGGTGATCGCATTGTTACCGACGAATGGGTGGTGCCATATAATCCGATGCTGCTGTTGATGTTCGATTGCCACATCAATGTTGAAGTGGCTGCTCACAAGCGCTGCTTTAAATACGTGTACAAATATGTATTCAAAAGCCCCGATCATGCTACCGTCTGTGTTGATGAAATCAATGCATTTTTGAGTGGCCGAATGTTGTCTGCCAGTGAAGCTGCCTGGAGACTGCTGGGCCTGAAGTTGCACAAGGAATTCCCCTCAGTGTTTCGATTAGATGTTCACTTGCCTGATTGCCCCCAAGTAATCTTTGATCCTGAAAGTGATCCCAGGGACTTGATTGAAGCAGCCGAACGGCAAACCTCAACACTGTTGGAATGGTTTCATTTGAACAATCGTGATGCTGAAGCTCGACAATGGCTGTACAAGGACATCCCTGAACACTACGTATGGAAGCATGGATCTTGGTTTGCGAGGGAAGATACCAGAATGTCAATCGGACGGTTGTACGGCGTGTCGCAAAGAAATGTGGAGTTGCACGCTTTGCGGTGCCTACTGGATTGTGTTAAAGGTGCTTTGTCCTTTCAGGATTTACTGACAGTTAACAACCACATCTACCCTACGTTTCGGCAAGCATGTGCAGCCTGGGGATTGTCACACGATGACAGTGAATGGATTGCTGCCTTTCAAGAAATTATTGACGTTCAAATTATGTCGTTATCTCGGACCAGGCACGCTTTTGCGATGATGCTCATCAATGTCAAGGCTCTAAATGCGCAGGCTCTATTCAATCACTTTGCAGTTGATTTGTGTGACATTAGAGGCGTCACACCTGCTGCAGTAGCATCAGCGTTACGGGAGATTCAGATTTACATGCAAGATGCCGGCAAATCTTTGGAGGATATTGATATTGGTATCGACATGTCCGATTTGCCTGATGATTCTGATGACGCAGCAGTACCATCCGATTATGATTTTGATGGTGACAATGTTTCTGTTTTGCCCCCCATGACCACTGAGCAGCAAACAGCCTTTAACTTTGTGTCGGAATTGGTGCATCAATCCAATGCCGGCAACAACGCTGTTGCCGTCTTAGCTAGAGCTGGAACGGGCAAGTCCATCTGGGTACATCATGTTGTTCGGTCGATGCGGCTCAAAGGCAAAGGATGTATTTGTGTTGCTGCCAGCGCACTGGCTTCCACTGTTCTGCCTCATGGACGCACTGCCCATGCTGCTTTTAAGATACCGGTCAACGTGCACAATGACACTTATTGTTCTTGGGATGCCAAAACGAAAGTTGCCATCAGAAATTGTGCGGTGATTTTATGGGACGAAATCAGCATGGTGTCCACGGACGTCGCTGAAGCTGTGAACCGCAGCTTGCAATCGCTCATGAAGAATGATCATCCATTCGGAGGGAAAGTGGTTGTGTTTCTCGGCGACTTCCGGCAGTTGGCACCTGTTGTCCGGCACAGCGATGCAGCGCGACACTCATTATTGTCAGCTGATTGGTTCCAGGAGGCTCACAAGTTTACGTTCACTGTCAATTTTCGGGCCGCTTCGAATGCTCAGTTTGCATCATTTTTGGAATCTGTAGGTGACGGAGCAATCGATACCATTGATGTTCCTGAGAGCAGCCGAGTCGTCAACGTCGCGACTCTCTTGGCTGCAACTTATCCTGACATCACCAACTACAGTTCGAACAGTATGATATTGGCAATGACCCTCGACCAGTGTGCTGTTGTTAACTCGGCTGCTTTGCAATTGGTTCCAGGGGAGGCTCACACCGCGATAGCTGTTGATGATACGCAAGCGTGCCAGACTCCTGATTTGTATCCGTTGGAATATATTGCCAGTTTGAACTTGCGTGGTGTACCACCTGCACATCTTATTCTCAAGAAACACGCGCGATACATGATTATTCGCAATTACAGTCCTCCGTCTGTGTGTAATGGAACGTTGTGTGAAATGTTAACATGGACCACATTCACCTGTCAAGTTCGTCTCTTGAACGGGCCAGGAGCACAGCGCATTGTCATCTTTCCCAGATGCAGTTTCACAATTGACACTGAGAACTCGGGTTTGCCTTTCACCTTCAGCCGCATTCAATTTCCGATCATCCCGGCCTACTGTGTTACCATACACAAAAGTCAAGGTCAAACTTTGGCCAACATCGGATTGATAATGGAAGCTGATGCTTTTGCCCACGGTCTTATTTACGTGGCTCTCTCCCGTGTTCAAAGTTGGGATAGAATCAAATTTTGCAGCCCGCGCAATGAAACCTTCATGAAGAATAAGGTAAACAAAGCGTTGCTGGCTCTGTTACGAGACCCTGTAATTAGGTAAAAGGTGAGCTGCCGATTTTATTGTGCACTGGGTCCTCGGGAAGCATGTTGGCACTGCCTCACTGTACTTGCAGCTTGGACAGGCGTAGGTCGTGGAGATGATGCTCGCGCTTTGGGCAGCGAGCAGTGCTTTAGCACGCCCCCTGCACCTCCTGTGGAGGTTTCGTTCAACGTAGGCTGTTATGGTTCGTTCGGCAGCCCGGCCGTCACATTAATAAAATGAATGGCAGCCCCTGACTCCGCCGCAGCGGAGAGCCCCCCCCATCTCCCCCCCTATATCCAGCACCCAGCTTGCACTCAACTCCGTTGTTCGACCTCCATGTCGACGCCTGGCACCCACTCACGCCCCTCATGTCAGACTCGCTGGCAGCTCCCCGACCAACCCGCGCCTTGCCGCTGCAGCCCAGCTCCCAAACCCAACTCTGGCAACAGTGGCCGACGTACAGCATGGCACATGGACACCAAACGATGAATACCAGCGGCATTTGAGGCCAGCTCAGTGTCCTGCATCAGTTTGACCAGCGACGGTAACGCTTCAACGAAGGCAGCTTTCGCCGCAGTGATCGCAGCAGCGTGTGCGCGGCGTGCAGCAGCCAGATTTGCAACAGCTGCAGCAGTGCAGCCTGCATGGCATGGCAAAGCATGCAATCTGGCACAGATGTCAGCAGCGGCAAACTTGATGCCTTTGCACTTGATGACAGCAGTCCGAGAATTGCGCCTGAAGGTCTCCAACGAAATAGCAGCTGCACGGGTGCGCACCATCGCAGAGCACTCTCACGCGCAGTAGTGATGTAACGCCGATTTGTAACACCGCCCACTGCCACTCAATCTCGAACAACCCCCGTGAAAATGCCGATGCAGATTCGTTTGGAAGAAGTAGACAAAGACATGCATGCCCACACAGCCGCGTAACAACCGATGGCAACGCCCGCAGTCGTGGTGGCACGGAGAGTAGCACTCTGACACTTCTGCTGCGACAACGCTGCGTGAAGCTGTGGCAGTTACCGGTAGTGCGCCAGCATAGCTTTCCCCGCATGCAGCGCGCCCGACGTTCGCCTTCGAGAACCCCGCATCAAACGCGCGTTGTTTGCGAATTTGCACTGCTCCAGCCTCAGGCCACAGGCCACAAGCCACAGGCCTCAGGCCACAGACCACATCAGACACGATCAATGTACTCATTG
>CAIPUQ010000107.1 GCA_903868295.1 uncultured Roseiflexaceae bacterium | reverse complement strand
GCGACGGCCACAATAGCCGGGTCTATTTCGACTGCATCGACCTCGGCATCGGGGCCGTGTATTGCCAAAAACTGCGCCGTCCCTGTGCCTGCAGCAGAGCCGATCATGGCCATCTTGCGTATCGACTGTACCTGTTGTTGCGGTAGGACATACGGCGCGATGGCGAAGTAATCCCACGGACCACCATCGGTAAGCATGTCGACCGCGTTGCCACTGCGCATCCCGTCGGCATTGGCGACCGAGTGCACTGCCATGCCCTCATTGAGCAATAAGAGCGTCTGCATCCCATGGATGGGGTGTGGTCGGGTCGCCACCTGGATGGTGTTGTTGGCACTTTCGATGGTCTGCTGCACCGTACACTGCTGACAGCCTGCCGCCAACGCCGCCGGTCCATTGATGAGCCTCCAGCCCATCAATACGGCTACGAAGAGCAACCACAGGGCGCGGCGCGGCTGTGTTCCTGCCCAGACACCGAGCACAATCAACAGTCCGGCAATCGTCAGCAACGACATACTTGTTCCCAACAACGGGATCAGCCAGAGCGCCGCAATGAAGGTACCCGCCAACGACCCCATGGTGGCATACATCGACAACCGCCCCAACACGCGACCGACACGCTCGGGCGCGGTGACCGACACCGCCAATGTGCTGACAAACGGTGATACCGCGGCCAACAAGATAATCGGCGCCGCAAACAAAATAAGCGCAATAATCAAGGCACCGACGAAACTGCCTACTTCTAATGCTTGCAGCGCCAATCGTGCACCCGAAATCAACGGCGGTGCAACCGGCGCAATCAGCGCCGTGGCAACGCCCGCCCAGACGATAATGCGGCCGACCATGTCGGGGTCGGTGCCACGAGGTCCGTCAGCCCAACGCCCACCCAGATGATACCCAATTGCCAGGTACAACAGCGTCATCCCGATGACTGCTGCCCATATCGGCTGCGAAGTACCAAATGCAGGTGCCAAGAGCCGCGGTGCAATCATCTCGATTGCCAGGGTGCCTGCCCCTGCGAGCGTGACCACATACGGAAGTTTGCCCAGAGAAGCCCCCGCACTCATTGACCAACAGCCTGTCGGACCAACCCTTCGAGCACTTGCAGGAGCAAGATTGCCACAATCGGCGAGAAATCCATCATGCCCATCATCGGGATGACCCGGCGCAACGGTGCCATGATGGGTTCGGTAATGTCACGCACGATGCGCGTGACCTGCCAGGCGCCCGGCTGGTCGACCCACGACAAAATGACCCGCGCAAAGATGGCATAGTTCAACGCCTGCAACAACAACAGCAAAAATGTAGCAAAAAAACCTGACATAGCATCACCTCAATAACGCATCCCAAAAGGATGTCGGCAACTCACGATTACATGTCATCCAAACGAATTTGGACTGCCGCAGCGTGTGCATGCAGCCCCTCAGCCCGTGCCAAGCGCGCTGCGGCCGGACCAATCCGGCGCAATGCGCGATCGTTGAGTCCTATGACCGAGATTACTTTGCGAAAGTCGTCTACATTCACCGGCGCTGCATAGCGCGCAGTGCCCCCCGTGGGCATAATGTGCGACGGTCCGGCGATATAGTCGCCCAACACCTCAAACGAGCGTTCCCCGATGAACACCCCCCCAGCATTGCGCACCCAGCCGAGGTAGTCCCAGGCATTCTCCACCAGCAAGCAGAGATGCTCAGGGGCGTACGTATTGCTGACAGCAAACGCTGTTTTGAGGTCGGGGACAATCACGATGCCACTCCGCAGTGCCAACGTCTCGGCGGCATCGCGGCTATCCGGCAACGCGTCGAGTTGGCGTTGCAGTTCGGATTTGACCTGTGCGGCCAGTGTCGCGTCGGTCGTCACCAATATCGCAGCGGCTTGGACATGCTCGGCCTGCGCCAGCAAATCCGCTGCCACGTATGCAGGATTGGCGTGGCCATCAGCAATGACCAACGTTTCGGTCGGGCCAGGCAGACTCTCGATCCCCACAGCGCCATAGACCATCCGTTTGGCGAGCACCACAAAGAGATTGCCAGGACCGGCGATTTTGTCGACCTGGGGAATCTGTTCGGTCCCGTATGCCATGGCAGCAATGGCTTGCGCACCACCGACACGCATCACCCGGTCGACGCCGGCGATATACGCCGCGGCGAGGATGATTTCGGCGACTTCGCCGGTGTCCCGTTGCGGCGGCGAACAGACGATGATTTCTTCGACACCGGCTTCGCGGGCAGGTATCGCGGCCATCAACAACGTCGACGGCAGCGGCACACTGCCACCGGGTACATAAATGCCGACCCGTTGCATGGGAACAACCAGCTGCCCGAGTGTCCCCTCGTCGCCGACATCCATCCAACTCCCTTTGGGTTGTTTGGCATGAAAGGTCCGAATCTGGGTGGCAGCGAGGGCGAGGGCAGACTGGAGCTCGGGGCTTTGGGCATGCCAGGCTGCTTCAATCACATCACGCGACACCTCCCAATGGGTCGGGGCGTGACCATCGAGCTTTCGACTCCATTCACGCAATGCACGGTCACCGTTGGCGCGTACATCCGTGACGATACGCTCGACGACTTGGCTGGG
>CAIPUQ010000106.1 GCA_903868295.1 uncultured Roseiflexaceae bacterium | reverse complement strand
TTGTTGACGCCCTATCTGTTGCCGTCGAGCGAAGCGATGGTCGGCAGTGGTGTTACCCTCCAAGGCGAGGGAATGCAGGATATGACGCGGGCGATGCTCAACGAAGCCGTCGCCAAACGCTACGAACGCTTCCTCAAACAGCCGGTCACGTTGGTCTACCAAGACCGTGTCTGGCAACCCACCGCGAGTGAACTGGGGGTGTCGCTCGACATCCGCCAAACCAATAACGCCCTGCTCGGTTTGAGTACCGGCACCGATCTGCAGACACAAATGCGCGCGACCTGGGCGCGCTGGATGCGTGTGCTCGATGTCGGGCCACAGTTCGTCATCAACGGCCCCAAAATGCAACGCTATTTGATGACCCTCAGTGCCGAGATCGACCAGCCCATTACCGCGGCAGATCTGTTGATCGACAATCAAACCGGCCGCGCCGAGGCACTGCCTGCGCAGACCGGTCGCCAGCTGCTCATCGACGACAGCATGATCGACATCTACCAGGCCATTGCGAGCACCACGGTCACCACGGTGACCTTGCGCACCCGCACGCTCGACACCATCAGCGACTCGGCGACATTGACCAAATCTGCCGACACCGCCGAGCGCTTTCTGAGCGCGCCGCTGGTGTTGACCTCCGGCGACAAGAGCTGGACCTGGGACCGCGATCGCCTGTCCACGATGATTATCACCACCAAAACCGCCGGCGGCGTGACGGTCAGCCCCGACGCCAACGCCATCACGCTCGAGGTCGAACGCCTGGCCCAGTACATCGACAGCGGCAGCGCCGAGCCCCGGGTGGCGTTGGTCGATGGCGTGGCGACGATTATCCAACCCGGCAAAACAGGCTCGCTGCTCGACCGCGCGGCGGCGGTGCAGGCGATCGGCAATGCCTTTTATGCAGAAAACCGCACCGTCGTGCTACCGACCATCCCTGTCGAACCAAAACTCGACGCTGCCCAGATTAGCCAGCTGTCGTTTGCCGATGTGCTGAGTACTGGCCGCAGTAGCTTCAAAGGGTCTGCAGCCTACCGGATCACCAATATCACCACCGGCGCAGCGCGCATCAATGGTGTGCTCATCGCCCCCGATGCGGTTTTTTCGTTCAATACCGAAGTCGGCGAAATCGACGAAGCAAACGGGTTTGTGCAGGGGTATGCGGTGGTCGGCAACCGTACCCAGCTCGAATGGGGCGGCGGCGTTTGTCAGGTGTCGACATCGATGTTCCGGGCGGCGTTCTATGCCGGATTGCCCATTGTCGAACGCCATGCCCATCCGTATTACATCCGCTGGTACGACGAATACGCCTTCCCCGAGGCAGCGGGGCCAGGGTTGGATGCGGCGATTTTTACGGGTGAGTTAGACTTCCGGTTCCGCAACGACACGGGGAACTGGCTCTTGATCGAGACCGTGGTCGACGCCAAAAACCAGATTCTCGATGTCAATCTACGTGGTGTGGCCAGCGGCAGAACGGTCCGGGTGGTCGGCCCCAAGATTACGGGCACGACGCCGGCACCCAAAGACCCCGTCTATGTTGATGACCCGACGCTCCCGATGGGCGAGCTCAAGCAAACAGACAAAGCCAAAGAAGGCATGAATGTGGTGGTCTTTCGCATTATCAGCCGCAACGCCAAAGATGCCCCGGGTGAAGAATACAGTACGAATTTCCGCCCATGGCCAGACGTCTTTCTGCGCGGTACTGGCCCCAAAGCCACACCATCCACGCCATAATGACAACCCCCTTGCACATCGGCGCCACCGACCTGGCCTGGCACCACCTCGATGTGGGGCGGGTGCGTGAGGCGTTCGCACAGGACGCCGAACGCGGCATCAGCCATCTGCTGCTCACCCCGCCGTGGGGCCTCGTGCAACCCCGTGCGCGCCACATCGACCGGGTGCTGATGGCACAGCTGGAGCAGCTGTTCGACGCGGCCCAGGCCGTCGGCCTGTGCGTCATCCCCGCACTCCTAGCAGTACGCCGCAACGGCGTGTTGACGCTGCCCGATTGGCACAACGGCCCCGATGCAATCGGGTGGCTGACCGGCCGCACCCGGCAACCGGTGCGTACCACGGGCACCCCGGCACTCATCAACGACCGCCTGCAACCGCTCAATCTGGCCGACCCGTATGCGACCGAATCGTGGCGCGAGGCGCAGCTGTTGCTGTTGCGCACGGTCATCGGCTATTTCGACGGGCACCCAGCAATC
>CAIPUQ010000105.1 GCA_903868295.1 uncultured Roseiflexaceae bacterium | reverse complement strand
GCACACTAGCGCACGTCGAATGCAACCTCTGTTGGGTACCACCCGCCATTGTCGAGCAGATCTCGATTGCCCAGCCATACAGTATAGCGACCCGCAGGGGCACTCTCGCTCATGGTGACGATTTGCTCATAGATTCCATCTTGTGCAGTGCCATCTATCCGGGTCGCAAACGCGAAGCTCGCAAACGGATTCCCCAAGAAATCGACAAAATTGCCGTTTTCAGCTGCGATGTAGACGCCACTACCCTCGACACCGGTTGCATCGGTCAATCGCCACTGGACACGAATCGTCCGTGAATCTTCGGACTGCTCAACCCGCAGGGTATCAAACAGCGGCCCTTGGGTGTCATCACTCCCACCCGTTACAACAAACGGAATTTGCTCTGTTCCGAGGTACGTCGCGTTCCCGAACACATCCGTACCCCACACAAAGAGTGAGTATGTCGTGTTGGGTGCGTCCGCAGGAATTCGGCAACGATACCCGAATGTCCCACCAAACCGATCTCCGTCGATTTGATCTGCGATGAGACCATCACACCAGTTCGACCAGCCATTGGGACCGCCGATCATGGCATAAATAGTCCCAATACCAGAAGGTTCTTCGACTTGCCAACGAATATCCGCAGTGGTCCCTGCGACCACGACGCGTTCTTGTGCTGTATCCCATGTGAATACTGGACCGGCTTCGTCGTCTATCCTGTCATAGGCAATAACAGTAAAGGGAACATCAAAGCTACGAATGGTGTTGCCTAACGAATCCTGTGCATCGACACGCAGCACATACCGTCCGCCTTCGGCGTTGATTGCCGTGTCACATTCCAATGCATACGTACCACGAAACATATCGCCGGCGATGAGTGTCATTGCCTGCGGGCACCAATCCATAACAACACCCGACGGTGGTATCACGCGTGCTGTGGTAGATTCGACGCTTGATTCGTCTGCGATATCTACCGTCAACACGAGTCGATCGCCGGCATTGAACGATGCTTCAGCAGAACGGGATCGGGTAATGGTTGGTTTGGCGACATCGCGGGTACATTTGCCTACCACGCGGTCGGCACGATCCTCAAGACACTGATTTTTGCCGCTCCCGGGTTGGATGCTATCCCCACCGGATCCGCCTGCGAGTGTGTCGTTGCCTTCAGCACCCAGGAGTGTGTCTTTGCCATCGTTCCCGTGGAGGATATCTTTGCCGTTCCCACCCGACAGTACATCGTTGCCTGGCCCACCAATGATGATGTCGTTGCCACCGAGTCCGTTGATGGTGTCATTGCCACCGAGTCCACAAATAACGTCGTTGCCGTTCGTCCCGGTCAATACGTCATTGCCCGATGTACCGGTGATGGTACACGTTGGGCGCGAAGCAGCCTCTGTAGAAGGAACAGAAGCGAAAGCTGATGTCAGCAAAATTGCAACTATCGCAATGAATGAAATTTTTCGCATGGCATATCCTTTCATCACAAATACGATAACATTCGGCATATTTCCAGAGGACGCTAGCGCACCATGAAGGCGATATTGGTTTGGGTCAATTGACTATTGCCTAGTGTATCAGACGCGCGCATCCACAGGGTGTAGCGTCCGACCGGTGCATCAGCCCGCACGGTAATCGTCTGTTCATAGATGCCGTCTTGGGCAGTACCTGACACCAGTACAGGGAAGATGTCATAGCTGACAAAGCTACGACCGGTCGCATCCGCAAAGCGATAATCACCGTATGCAACCCATGCAGCCATGCCCCCCACTGCGGTTTCGTCTTGGGCACGCCAGCGAATCACTGTCGGGACGCCACGGACGGTTTCCGAGACAACCAAATTTTCTATCACTGGCGCTTTCGTGTCGGTAGCGCCCTGCACGACGCGGAACGATATTTGGCGTTCTTCGCTGCTATTGCCGAGAAAATCTTGCGCGCCGATGTATACCATGTAGGTTTGACTGACTGCGTTTGCAGGGACGGCGCATTCGATGTTGTAGGTGCCGTTGAATTCGTCGCCGCTGATGCGATTCCCTGGGATACCGAACCCACACCAACTACTCACCCATCCACTCGGGCCGGCGATTTTGAGGTATGTACTCGATACTCCAGATTCGTCTGTAGCTTCCCACGACAGCGACAGCGTGGTTCCCGCTTTGACTTCCATCTCTGGGATTGCCGCAATGCCTATTTCGGGAGCGTCTCGATCGACTGCACGATTGACCACCAGCACGGTTCCCGCATCTATCGTATTGATATTTCCAGCATAATCTTGGGCGACGATACTGACCATGTAACGCTGTGGGAGAACCGTCGTCGGCACCACACAATCGAGTGCATACACCCCGATATACTCGTCGCCGCTCACCCGGTTATCGACCGCTTGTGGACACCATGATGCAACCGTGCCGGTGGCATCGGTGATCGTAGCGGTGCTGCGCTCGACTCCTGCTGCATCGGTGGCATACCAGGTGACGCGCAATCTGTTACCAACCACCACAGGGATCTGTGGCCACTCGTCGACGCTGATATCGGGAGCTGTAGTGTCGATTGGCCGATCGACCACCGCAAGCGTACCAATATCTACGGTCGTTTGATTGCCGAAAAAGTCCTCGGCAAAAATCGACACGGTGTACCGTTGTGGAACGACGGTCGTCGGCACAACACAGTCTGAGGCATAGACTCCGACATACTCATCACCATCCACGCGGTTATCTGCTGCTTGCGGGCACCAACCGGCAATACTGCCATCCGCGTCGGTAAACGAAACGGTAGTGCGTACTACTCCTGCCGCGTCGTTGGCGTTCCAACTGATCCGCACAGACTCGCCGATAATGACAGCGTCCTGTGGCCATTCGACCAAACGTATCTCGGGAGCATTCACATCGGCAGGGCAGAGTCCAATCACGCCATCAGCACGATCGACCACGCAGTGGTTGACCCCTTGCCCGGGATTCAACATATCGCGTCCGCTCCCGCCACCGAG
>CAIPUQ010000104.1 GCA_903868295.1 uncultured Roseiflexaceae bacterium | reverse complement strand
TCGCCCGCTCCAATGGCCGGCGCAATGGCGCAATGGGGCTTGGTCTGGAACAACGACCTCGTCCTGGACCAACAGTCACAGGTCGGTAACCCGGTTGCCCCTGCCGTGCTGGACTACCCATACTCAGACATTACCAAGGATCTGACGGGCCAGGCTAGTGTCTTCAATTCGGTGCGGACCATCGGGACCATCGGCGAGGAATTCCCAGCGGATTACACCGTCGATGAACTCCTCAACAGTAGTGAAAACAGTGTCGCCGCGACGAAGTTCGATGCTGGTCAAGTCGAGACACAAGAAAGCGATGCCAAAGGACCGTTGACGTTCGCGTACACCATCGAAACACCGGCCAAGGCACGTATCGTGGTCGTGGGCGACGTCGATTTTGCCACCAACGGCTTTCTCAAGGTGACGCAAGCCAATGCGCCGCTGTTCCGCAACATGATTGCATGGGCAGCGGCCCAAGAAGAGCTCATCTCGGTACCGACCCCCGAGCCGGTCGACCGCCAAATCTTTATGACCGAGAGCCAGGCAAATATCATCTTCTATAGTTGTGTCGTTGGTCTCCCACTGTTGTTCCTGCTCACAGGGATCGCCGTGTGGTGGCGCCGACGATAGGGGGAGCGATGAACGGAAAGCTTACGATAGTCTTGTTGGCGGTCTGTATGGCATTAGGAGCATATCTCTATGTCGTGCCAGCGCCCAAAGACGTCCCGCCCGATATTGCCGCGAAGCGTGTGGATGTGGTGAACATCGTGTCGCGTGAAGTTACCGGATTCTCGGTATTCAAAAACGATGGCACCATGTTCGGCGTTGCACGAAATGGCCCAGGATGGGGTATCACACAGCCACAACCGACCTTGGGTGATGATATTGCGATCGGTCAGGCAGTTGCGACGTTGTCGCAACTGCAAGCCCAAGAAATCATTGAAAAGCCGGTCGATGCCGAAGCATACGGCCTGTTGGCGCCGTCGCTGACGATTATCGTCCAAAACAAGTTCGGCCAGGCTGCATTGATTCGCGTCGGGGACCGCAATCCAAGCGGCGGTGCACGGTACGTACAAGTCGACAAAGACCCGCGGGTTTTCTTGGTCAGTGACCCGGTGCTCGATGTCATCGACAATTGGTTCAACACCCCACCGGTTGCCCCAACTGCACTGCCTGCGCTGCCGAAAGCACCGTAGACCGTTGTTTTTGGGTACCGGCGCGTTGCACAGCAACGCGCCGGTTTTTTATAGGAGTGCGAAGAGTGCTGTTGTCACAGCGCACCCGAGTGGCAAGAGCCACGGCGGCAGTGTCGTGCGCGTCAGGAGCACGACACAGACAAGGGCCACGATGATGTGCAACAGAGAGTCGAACACATGCGTGACGACGAGCTGCAGGGCACTCGCTGCGAGCATCCCAACAACTGCGGCATGTGTCCCTTTGATGGCACGCCCGATCAGCGGGTGCGTCGCCTGACGGGACCACCATGCATGGACCCCACACACAAT
This sequence comes from uncultured Roseiflexaceae bacterium, assembly GCA_903868295.1. Taxonomy (GTDB): domain Bacteria; phylum Chloroflexota; class Chloroflexia; order Chloroflexales; family Roseiflexaceae; genus UBA965. The sequence goes on along the minus strand of CAIPUQ010000104.1, from coordinate 191 downwards.
CAACCAACCTGGTACAAACATGGCAAACGTCGCGCCGATTGCACCCAGCACTGGGGTCGGCGATTGACTTGCGCCGATAAAGGTTGACAGGGTAAACAACGGCCCTGGCACCAGCTGGGCCATGGCGTACCCCTGGACGATGCTCTCTTGCGCAGCGGGGAACCGGGTCAGGAGCATCGGCAAGACCACGT
>CAIPUQ010000103.1 GCA_903868295.1 uncultured Roseiflexaceae bacterium | reverse complement strand
GGTCTGCACGTATTCGACCATGCGTGACAACTCATCGCTGGTCCACGTGTATTCGGCATCACCGACCCGCACGACGAGCGGTTGACCGACCAATGCGGTCATGCGTTGTTGTGCGGCATCTTTGGCAGCTTGGGTGATGTTCATCGGCAGTTCGCGGGTCGCCACGGTGACGGGTTGTTGTTTGGCCATCAGCGGGAGGACCTCGCGGATGCGTGCGACGGTTTCGTCGATCAACACCATCCGCCCGACGGCACCGCCGACGAAGCGCAAGGTTGTGCCGTTGAGGACAACAGCAGGGTCTTGGGCAGGTCTATCGATGACCGGGACAAGGCGGGCAACACTTTCTTGGGTTTTGCGTTCGTCCACGACCACCGTCACGGGGATCTCGAGCCCGCTTTTCATGACCTGCCAAATCGTCTCCATATTGGTGAGCATGTCACGCGACCGACCAATTGTAAATGCTTGGTCGATGCTGTCGAGGTACGAGACGTCCATCCCCAGTTCGGTACCGCTTACATTCCAATTGCGGCCTTCATAGCTCAGCACAATGGGTGTGTCGCGGAACGGTTTGAGGTGATCAACCAGAGCTTGCGTGGCTTCGCTCTTCGACAAGCCGCCGATGTTGACTCCCAAAATGCTGATATTGGGGTAGACCCGGTCTTGATAACGGCGTTCGATGGACAAGAACCAGACCCCGCCGGCAGCCACCGCGATGAGCAATACCAACAGCCCGTTCATCATCAGTTGCCCTTGGCGACGGACCCGAACGCGGTGCGACAGCAATGCACCACTCGACGAGCGGCGTGGCGTGTCGTTGGCTGGAGTGGCTTGGCCGCTGATGGTTTCGGCGTCGTTTTGTTGACTATAGACAGGAGTAATCCGTTGATTTTGGCGTTTTGTTTGTCGTTCGAGGCCGCGTCGTCGATTTTTGTCCACCACTACCACCTTATGTCCCACACGAGACGACTCGGAATCTACGTTGCTATTCTAGACGAAATTTGCCGCATAACGTCGGTCGATTACTCGCCGTTGCGGTTGGCACGGCGGTTTTTTTTGCGTGGTCTTCGGCGCCAATTAATGGTTAACCCGCCGTGTTCACGCAGGCGTTCCAACAGGCTCATGCTCAAGTTGGGGACGCGCCGTGTCGGGGCCTCTTTGGGTTCGTGTCGCCGATTGAGTATTGCTGGGATGCGTGGTTTTTTGGTGGGGAGTGGGGGCGACACGTGCAGTTGATCGATGATGATATCGGCAATGCGACTGGCCCCATCGCGCGGGACCGAATCGCCCAAGCGAGCAATGGTATCTGCGTGGATGGCGGGGTCCATCAACGAACCGACCGCTGCAATGATTTGTGCCACTGCCGGTGCGTATGCGCCGAGGCCGCGGTTCACCACAAAATCGATGTTGCCGTGTTCTTGCATGCCCACTGCTTCGGTGATGATGACTGGCCGGCGCATCACCAAGGCCTCCATCAGCGTCCCCGGGCCAGCCTTGGTCACGACGGTGTCGCTGGCGGCCATCAGGACTTCCATGTTATCGACGAACCCATACACGTGGACGTGCCGCGCCAAATCGATGCGCTGTAACTCGGTCCGCAATGCCGCATTGCGCCCGGTCACCACCAGCAATTGGAGCTCTGGGTAGGCGCTATGCAGGGCGATTACGAGCTCTTTGAGACGGCCTGAACCGACGCCGCCGGCGGTCAACAGCACGGTCGCACGGTTCGTATCGACGCCCAACGCCGTCCGGGCAGCTGCTTCGGACAACGTACACGCAGTGAATTTGGGATGCACGGGAAAGCCCGCATACACGACTTTGGCTGCCGGCATGCCTTGGGCTAACAAGACATCGTGTCCCTCGTGTGTTGGGGCGATGCACAAATCGGCGTCCAAATCACCCCAGGCAGTGTGCAAACTGACCAGGTCGGTAACCACCGTGATAAAGCGGAACTGCATGTTGTAGGCAATGCGCGAATGCCCAATGAACCGGTTGGTCAGCGGATGCACCGAAACCACAATATCGGGTTTGTATGACTCCAATGTCCGCCGAATGCTCCGTTGCGCCGATACATAGGCAATTTGCGCCAATGTGTCGATCCGTCGCCGCCCGTTGGTCAACTGATAGAGCAAATCAAACAGCGGCAACCAGCGTGTCGACAGCTGATCATAGAGCCCAGGCGCACTACGAAGCAGCGGTAAACCTGTCGCAGTAATCAAATCGATTGTCGAATATTCATATGAATCACCCAGTGGATGAAGTTTTAATGCAGCTTGTAACGCTTCAGCGCCGGAACGATGCCCGCCACCGGTGTCTGATATTGCAAAAAGGATTCGTTTCCGTTGAGTCATTTCGCACTCCTCTGCGTCCCACGCGGTTTGCTTGGTTCACAGACAACCAACACCACCTGACCAGGCACCGTATGTGCGACCAGTCACCACGAATCCGTGCCCCGTGGATTTGGTTTTCCTACTGATATTCTACCATTAATGGTCCAATCCCGATATCACTGATTGTGCGCACTACAATACCTCGTACGACATATTGTGGGGGATATAAAAACCGACCTTTTGGGGGATACCTGTAGCGCCCGGGGAACACTATCCTACAGACAGTCGTAGGTTGCCCGTCAGATAAGGAGAGGCCGCTATGCTCCACACAACGCGCCGCACCAACACTGCCAAATTTCGTCAACCCGCACTCACGGTCCAGACTTTGGGGGCTTTTCGCTGTAGTCATGACAGCAACGAAATAACGCAGACACAATGGCGTAGCCAGCGTGCATGCGAGCTGTTCCTGCTGTTGCTGACAAGTGATGGCTACAGCGTCTCGCGGGAATATGCGAGTGATCAGCTGTGGCCAGACCATTTGGGTGACGCTGCTGCCAATAATCTGCGGGTTGTCTTGCACCGGATGCGTGGTGCACTCGAGCCGAACGGTCATCTGCAGACCATTGTGCATGCCACCCACCACACCATTAGTTTGACTTTGCCGAGTGGAAGCACCGTCGACAGCGACGAGTTCCGACATGCCATTGCTGCTGCCCGCCGCAGTCCCGATGGCCGGACTGCGTTGCCCCATCTCCGTCGTGCGTGTGATGTCTACAACGGCTACTATTTGGCAAATCTGCCGTTGGCAGAATGGGCCATCCCCCTGCGTGCAAAGTATGCTGCCGACTATGCAGCGGCTAGTATACGCCTCGGGCAGATTTTGTTGACCCTCAACGCCCACACCGAACTCGTCGAACGCATGTGGCGCGCGCTGGATATTGATCCCAGCATAGAAGCAGCACACGAGATTCTGATGCAGTCGTATGCCGCTACTGGCAATCACGATCTGGTCAAGCGCGCTGCGCCGACCACCCCAGCGCTGCTTGCGCACACACTCCGTGCTACCCAGGCAGCGGGGCAACGGCGCGTCTATCAGCAGGTATTGAGTTCCTAATACTTATCGTTGCGCATCATAGTGCGGATTACTACAACGGTGTATAATCGTGGTATGAGCTGTACTTTGACGCAAGCGCTCCAAGATTGGACCGTCGATCAACGCAATCGCCGCCGCGCCTTGTCCCCTGCCACCATCGCCTCGTATAGCGATGCGTGGCATGCGTTCATGCAGTGGGCAGCGGCCAATAATCGCCACACGACGCAAGCGTTACAGGCACGTGATTTCGCAGCCTGGATCAACACGCTCGGCCACCTCGCCGATGGCTCGGTACAGACCTACAGCCACGGTGTGATTGCGATCTGCAAATATCTGGCAGACCGCGGGCTGCTCGGATGCGAAATATCACTCATCCAAATGCATATCGGCGATGCGTTGCCGCGCATCGTTCCCAGTCGTGCACCAGACGTGGCAGATCTGCGCCGATTGGTTTCGTTCTACGAGACAGGCCTCGCTGCCGGTACGCCGCACTCCAAACCAGAGCGCGATCGCCTTTCGGCGCTGCGCAACAATGCGTTGCTCCACTTGTTGTTTTCATCAGCCTGCCGTATTTCGGAGATACTTGCAATCGACATCAGCGAAATCCGCGGCGACCACGGTGCCGTCGCTGCCCGTGTCTCGGTTGTCGGCAAAGGCAACAAACGACGCACTGTGTTTGTCCGGCCGCACGCACGCAGTGCCATCGAAGCCTACCTTTTGGCCCGGCGTGCGTCCTTCCCGGCGGCCACGGCGTTGTTCATTTCGCACGGGCCGCGCAGCCCTGGCCACCGGCTGAATCGGATCGCGGCGTGGAACGTCGTTACGCATGCCGCGTTGACACTGGCCGACACCGTCGAACGTGATGGTCGCCCCCACGAAGCCGCACTCTTGCGCACCACCACGCCGCACACTTTCCGCCACTTTGTGGCCATGTGGCTCCTCAACGAAGGCGTACAGCTGTCGGAGGTATCGGCGATCCTCGGTCACGCCAACACGCGCATCACCGAGCAATACTATGCGCGGCACACCGACGAGCGTTTGGCCGAAGTGCACGACCAATTCGCTGCAGATCCCCTGCCTCGCGGCGCACCCTGAGGCGCGCTGTCGCATGCAGCGCGACGCTATTCCCACACGAACGATACACCCATCGCCGCATGTTCGTTTCCGCATGACGAACCGATGACCATACTGCGTTCATCATCATTTATTCATCAGGGGCGTGTCAGAACGATTGAAAGAGCGTATCGTTCCATGCTATAGTTTGTCTATGTCTCCTGCGATGGAGGCGTGATTCGCCTGTGCAGCCGCGTTGTTTCGTAACAACCGCACACCCCAAATCATGTTGCACATCATGAATGACCTGTTTATCTGTCTGTGTGGTCATTCACTGAGGGAGTACCTACTCAATGGTCGACCAATCCAAACGCATGCGCAACGCCGCATCGGACCCATATGAACTCATCCAACGGGTAAATCGCCGCCGTACCGAGTACCGCCGCGAAGAACGCACCACGCGTGTCACGGATCGAATCCCGAGCATCCAAACCCTGATTCGCCGGCCTGAGCGTATTGCAGCATTCTTTTCGCAGCGCATGGTAATGCACATTTTGGTGATTGCCCTGATCCCCGGTGCACTCCTCCTCAGCAAGACCGAACTCGTCTTGGCAGTGCCCGAAATCGGCAGAGCCCCAATCCTGATTGATGATGGCAACAATGACTTCACGGTCGACGTCGCCCCTATCACGGACGAATCATTCAGCGAGGGTGATGCCCCGTTGACCGAGTCCGAAGACCTGCCCGTGCCTATTTCGCTGGTGTCACGTAATCAGACCATGTCTCCTGTCGTCGTCCCCGTCACGGTGATGACCGACCGTGCCTACATGCGTAACGGTCCTGGTACCAACTATGACCCCATCACCCGCGCCTCCAGCGGCCTCGAACTCCAAGTCATTGGCAAATACGGTGACTGGTATCAGGTCCGCGAACGTGTCGACGCACCGGTGTTTTGGATGGCCGGTGAGCTCTTGTCACTGCCCGAAAACGCTGCTGCTACTATTTTCGACATCTTCGACAAAGATCTTCCGCCACCGCCCCCACCACGGACGGGCATCGTGCTCGAATCAGGGCTGACCCTGCGTGACGGCCCCGGTGTTAAATACGTGGCCATTACGACACTCAAGTTGCGTGGTGAAGTCGAACTCATCGAAATCTATCAGGACTGGTACCATGTCTCGGTCGACTCAAAGACCGACGGGTGGGTCAAGGCTCAATATATCGACGTCACCAAACCCGTCCTCGACCGCGTCATCACTGCTGATACCATCCCCGAAGAGTCACCAGAGCTGGTTGGCACTGTCCGCGAAAGCAATGTCAATCTGCGCCTCGGACCTGATTCACGTCATGCCAAAGTCGGTACCGCTGATTTGGGGCGAAAGTTCGATTTGATTGGGAAGTACAAAGACTGGGTTCAGGTCATGGACGGCAAAAAGAAGGTCTGGATCTTCAAAGACCTTTTGAATGCCACCCCGCATGTGCTCCGTCGTGTACCGACCACGTCTGACTTCCCGGCTCTGCCGATTGGACCGACCCGTAATCGCAGCGGGAACAGCGGCGCGGGCGTCAGCACCAGTAGCGACGTCGCGAATGTCGCATTGCAGTTTGTCGGCTACCGGTATACCTGGGGCGGTACGACGCCCAAGTCTGGCTTCGACTGCTCTGGCTTGATGATGTATGCCTTCCGCCAAGTCGGGGTTACTATTCCACGGTTGGCGGCGTCGCAGTACAGCTTTAATGGTTCCATCGACATTAGTTGGGACAACATGGCACCGGGCGACATGATGTTCTTCAAGAACACCAGCGGTCGGCGTGGGATTACCCACGTGTCGATGTACATCGGTGGTGGCAAAATGGTCCACGCGATGACCCCGACGTACGGCGTCCAGATTTCTAACATTTATGATGATTACTGGGTCAAGCATTTCTATGGTGCAGCCCGCGTCAAGCGCTAAGCCACAAATCATCACGGTTCTGTCATCTCATGATGAGGCATCGTCCTAGGACGATGCCTCGGTTTTTGTTACTATACGAACATCACACACAAACGTGCGGCAATCTTGTGCCCGCACACACGAAGGAGCCTGCATGAAAGGTCTGATTCTGAGCGGTGGCAACGGGACCCGTCTGCGCCCCATCACCTACACCAGCGCAAAACAACTCGTCCCCGTGGCGAACAAACCCGTGCTGTTCCGTGTCATCGAGACCATCCGCGACGCCGGTATAGACGATATCGGCATCATTGTCGGCAGCACTGCCGCCGAAGTGATGGCAGCAGTCGGTGACGGCGCCAAGTTCGGCGTCAAAATTACCTACATCCAACAAGACGCACCCTCTGGCCTGGCACATGCGGTCAAAATCGCCCATCCGTTCATTGGTGACGAGAAATTCGTCATGTTCCTCGGTGACAACTGCATCCAGGGCGGCATATCGGGCCTGATCAAACAATTCCAAGACAGCACATACAACTCCCAGATTGTCCTGAAGGAAGTCCCCAACCCGCGCTCATTCGGCGTCGCCGAACTGAACCCCGACGGCAGTATCTTGCGTCTGGTCGAAAAGCCAAAAGAACCCAAGTCGAACCTGGCCCTGGTCGGTATTTACATGTTCGACAAATCGATCTGGCACGCAATTGACTCGATC
>CAIPUQ010000102.1 GCA_903868295.1 uncultured Roseiflexaceae bacterium | reverse complement strand
CACGAGGTACAGCACATCCCCCGCACATGCTTCGAGCGCATCAGCGATACGCTGTGCAGCGTCGGGCAGGGCGAGCAGATCATCAAATGCGGTATACGACGCGATGGTCAGTGCACTCAAAGCGGGGTGTCGTGCGGTTCGCGCATAGACAAGTGGCGCCGCCTGCACGAGTGCAGCGACGCCAGTGGGCATGTGGGTGGACGAACCGAGGCCTGCGATGGTAATCATCAGTTCCTCTTGTGAGTATAGGTTAGGGTGCCGGCGTTTCGGTAGGTGCGTCAGCAGGAGCGCCTTCTGCACCGGGAGTCGCCGTTGCACTCACTTCGGTCGGAGCAATGACAATCGTGTTCGTTTCGAGGCCTTTGGTGCGAGCCTCTTCGATTTTGGCAGTCACTGCGTCGTAGCGCTTCTGGTCGAGGGTACTCGGCAACTGCTCAGCGACGATGGATTCGATATTGGCGGGATCGATCAACGGTTGCTGACTCCGATCGATGAGTTTGATAATGTGGAAGCCATATTGCGTTTTGACCGGGGTCTTGGTGACTTCACCGACCGCCAAATCCTCGAAAATAGCCTGTTCGAACTCGGGGACGAATTGACCTTTGCCAGCCCAACCGAGTTCACCACCGTTTTCTTTGCTGCCGGGATCCTGCGAGAATTCTTTGGCCAGTGTAGCAAAATCTTCGCCAGCTTCGAGCCGGGTCATGACCGTCGTCGCAGTCACCTCACTGGTCACCAAAATATGTGATGCGAGTGCTTTGAGTTCGGTCGACTTCGACTGCTCGGTCAGCGACGCAGTGAGCTCGGCACGGACGGTATCGGTCGTAACCAGCGTCTCCGCAAACTTCTTTTGGACGATGAAGTAGCTGCAGAAATCACGAAACGCCTGGTCTTTTTCGCCTTCAAAGCCCAATTGATCGCGGATGACGACGTCGAGTTCATCGGTACCGCTTTTTTTGACGGCAGTACGAAACTCTTCGACTTGTGCGTCGATTTCGGCATCAGAAGCAGTGATTCCTGCTTCTTTGGAGATATCCATCAAAATGTGCTGTACCACATACTGCTCGGTAACCAAACTGGTGAGTTCAGAACGGGTAGGCAATTGCTGGACGTCAGGGTTTTTGCGCATACCGACCTCGAGCCGATCGACACGCAGATTGGCTTCGCTGGTACGCAATGCAGAGTTCCCCACTTTTGCAACGGGGGGATCAATCAAATCGCTGACAGGATTCGAACACGCGGCAAGCACCACAGCAAACAACGCGATGACACTCGCACGAACAAACAGACGCATGTACTCTTCCTTCCTTCATCCAACAATGTGGATATCAATCATCGCAGGAGCGACGAAGTCTAGTCGTTATCGCCGTCGTCGTCGAGCGACAATACTGCCATAAATGCTTCTTGAGGGATTTCGACATTGCCGACCATCTTCATGCGCTTTTTGCCTTCTTTTTGCTTTTCGAGCAATTTGCGCTTGCGGCTGATGTCACCACCATAACACTTGGCCAACACGTCTTTGCGCATGGCCCGGATAGATTCGCGGGCAATGACCCGACTCCCGACTGCTGCCTGCACCGGCACTTCGAACATCTGACGCGGGATCAGCCGACGCAGACGATCGACGAGCTGGCGGCCTTGGTTGTAGGCACTGTCTTTGTGCACAATCAGCGACAGCGCATCGACAGGTGTGTGATTGACCAAGATATCGAGTTTGACCAATTCGGATTCTTGATATCCCGACAAGGTGTAATCGAGCGATGCGTACCCTTGGGTGCGTGATTTGAGCTGATCGTAGAAGTCGATGACGATTTCGTTCAGCGGGATCTTGTACTTGAGCGACACACGTTGTGGGTCGAGATGATCCATCGCCACAAACGTGCCCCGCTTGCCGGTAACGAGCTCCATCACCGTGCCGATATAGCGCGTCGGGACGATAACCGTAATCGCCATGACGGGCTCTTCGATGGCCGCAATATTAGCGACATCGGGCATTTCGGACGGGTTCGCAACGGCGATAATCTCGCCGGAGCTCAGCATCACGTTGTATTCGACGCTCGGTGCGGTAATCAGCAGCGTCAAGTTGTATTCACGCTCGAGACGCTCGCGCACAATCTCCATGTGGAGCAGCCCAAGGAACCCACAGCGAAATCCGAAGCCCAGGGCTGCGGATTTTTCGGGGGCAAATGTCAGTGACGCATCGTTGAGGGCGAGCTTTTCGAGGGCCTCGCGCAGCTCCGTGTATGCATTGGACTCGACCGGGTACAACCCGGCGAAGACCACCGGCTTTGCCAATCGGTAGCCCGGCAACGGCTCGCTGGCAGGGTCGTTGGCCAGGGTGACGGTGTCACCGACTTGGACGTCGCCGATTTGCTTGAGGCCGGTGGCGATATAGCCCACCGAACCGGGTCCGAGCGAATCGACGGGGATCATTGTCGGGTGGAAGTACCCAATCTCAAGGGCGGCACACTCGACCCCTGACCGCATGAATCGGACATTGGTCGAGTTGTTGATCATGCCTTCCATGATACGGACATAGGCGATGACGCCTTTGTAGACGTCAAAGTGGGAGTCAAATATCAACGCCCGCAGCGGCGCGTTCACCTCGCCGGTGGGCGGTGGCACACGCTCGACGATTGCTTCGAGGATTTCGATGATTCCGATACCTTGCTTTGCTGATGCACGGAGCACTTCGTCAGCAGGGACACCCAACACCTTTTCGACCTCTTGGGCGACAAACTCGGGATGCGCACCAGGCAGGTCGATTTTGTTGAGGACTGGCACTATCTCGAGGTTGTGCTCGAGGGCCAAATAGACGTTGGCCAGGGTCTGTGCTTCGACCCCTTGGGACGCATCGACGACGAGGATTGCGCCTTCACAGGCTGCCAACGCACGTGATACCTCGTAGGTGAAATCGACATGGCCTGGACAGTCGATCAAATTGAGTTCGTACGTTTTGCCGTCTTTGGCGGTGTATTCCATCCGCACCGACTTAGCCTTGATGGTAATGCCTTTTTCACGCTCGAGGTCCATCCCGTCGAGCAACTGGTCACGACGATCTCGTGACGAGACGGTCCCGGTTACTTCGAGGAAGCGGTCCGACAGCGTGGTTTTGCCGTGATCAATATGAGCAATAATGCTAAAGTTGCGAATCATACTACGGTCGCGCATGCAAAAAACCTCATCGCCAGCGTCGACATCCCTTTACAGGAGGTTAACAAGGGCTTATGAAAAACCATGTATAATGGCGTCTAGTAACGGGATACAGTGCTGTATACCGTATATCCTGTTCAGTATATCACATAGACCTCTGCCGTTGGGTGAGAGTCGTCCGAGGAGAATCCCATGCGTCAACGTTATGCACGTCAACTCCAGAACATCCACGACGATCTCTTGCGCATTGGCAGTCGTGTCGAGTTAGGCCTGTCGGATGCATTGCAGGCGCTTGCCAATGCCGACGCCAATCTTGCCAGTCAGGTCGTCGCGGCCGACCGCGAAATCGATCGTACCCACCAGGTCATCGACGAGCATGTGTTTGAGCTCATTGCTACACAACAACCGGTTGCCAGCGACCTCCGCACACTGCTTGCAACGTCGGCTATTGCCAGCGAACTCGAACGTGCAGGCGATTATGCCAAAGGCATCGCCAAGCGCGTCTCGCGGTTGCTTGCCCAAGCGCCGATTGTCCCGGTCCCTGCGACCATCATCCGCATGGGCGAGTTGTCGCACACGATGTTGCATCAGTGCCTCGACGCGTATGTCAAGCGTGATATCGCCATCGCCCGTGGCTTGTCCGAGACAGATGCCATTGTCGACAATCTCGAAGACGAAGCCAACGAACAGATTCGTACCATGATCAAAAACAACGTGGCGACGCTCGAAAGTGGCTTAATCCTTATCGAAATCACCTACATGCTCGAGCGTTTGGCCGACCGCACGACCAACATCGGCGAGCGCGTCATCTTTATGATTAACAGTTCAAACGAAGAACTCAACACCTGACACGCAGGCAGACACACGATACAATGACGACGCACACGCGGTGTGCGTCGTTTTGATTGCGCGGGAGGCACCATGGACATCCACGAACTACTCCGTAACGAGTTCCCCGGATTGTCGTTGCATAAGTGGTACACGCAGTTCCGTGAACTCAAAGCCAGCCAACCCGACGCCGTGCTGTTTTATCGGCTTGGTGACTTTTACGAGTGCTTCGACGACGATGCCAAGCTCATTGCAGCCTTGCTCGATATCACCTTGACCTACAAAGATTTTGCGAGTGAGTACCGTGGTGTGAAGCAACGCTGCCCAATGGCTGGCATGCCATATCACGCCATAGAGACATATGTGACCAAATTGGTGGCTGCCGGTTACCGCATCGCTGTGGCGGAGCAGGTTGTCGAAACCGCCGCCAACAAAAGCGACACACGCCCACGCTCGGTGTTTGCAGGCGGGATTACCGCTCCCGCCGCGGGGAAAGGCATGGTCGAACGGCAGATCGTTCGTATCATCACACCCGGAACGATCGTCGATGGCACGATCCTCGATGCATCCACCAACAACTACATCGCGGCCGTCTATGTGCATGAACAGCATGTCGGCCTCGCATACGCCGATGTGAGCACGGGCGAATTCGCCTGCTGCGAGCTCCGCGGCGCGACCGCAGTCCAACAAGCACACGGCGAATTGGCGCGTTTGATGCCAGCCGAGATCCTGGTCAGCACCGATGCGCAGCGACGGCTGAGTGGGCTCGACGCCCAACAGAGCGGGTTGGAACACGATCTCGAGTTCATGACCAAACAAGAACGAGACGTTTTGTTGCCGTCTGAACGGGTCGCCCGCAAAGTCGAGCGTGCCAACAGCACACGTTGGGCCAACGGCCACATTACCAATGTCGCAGCCTGGCGGTGGGAGGCACAGACCGCCAGCGAAGCGTTGCAACGTCACTTCGGGGTGAGTACGCTGGCCGGGCTGGGCCTACAGGATCGGCCATTGGCGGTCCAAGCAGCAGGTGCGCTCCTCCAATACGCCCAAGAGACACAGCACAGCGACGTCGCCCAACTACATGCCATCCACCCGTACACCCCGGGCACGGTGATGTTCCTCGATCCGCAGACCCGCCGCAATCTCGAGCTCCTCGACGGCATGCACAACAGTGCCGGGTCGCTGGTAGGCGTGCTGGATCAAACCCGTACCCCCATGGGAGCGCGCCTGTTGCGGCGCTGGGTGGCCCAACCGCTCCTCGATATCGCGCCGATCAACGAGCGCCTCGATGCCATCGCACCGTACATCAGCGACACCGTGCGCCGGCACACCGTACGTGACGCCCTCAAGCAGGTCGGCGACATGGAGCGCACCGTGAACCGCATGATGCAAGGGATCGGCGTCACGACCCCACGCGATGTGGTGCGTCTGCGCGATGCGCTCCGGTGTGT
>CAIPUQ010000101.1 GCA_903868295.1 uncultured Roseiflexaceae bacterium | reverse complement strand
TGTACGGATTGCGGCGCCGGACCGCAGCAATCCAGCTCGGCATGACTACCGTACCATGCTTGGTTTTTGCCGACGAGGCCGAACGCAACCTCGTGCGCCAACTCACCGAAAACCTGCAACGCCGCGACCTCAACGACCTCGAGCAAGCCAATGCCTTTGCACGGTTGCGCAACCAATTCGCCCGGGCCACCCCCGATGCCGACGAAGGCACCCTCGACGAAGCAGTCGGCCAAACGGTAGGGTTGTCGGCACGCACCGTGCGCCGCTATTTGGGGTTGCTTGACCTCGATGTGAGCATCCAGTCGTTCCTTCGGACCGGGCAGCTGACCGTCACCCAGGCACAGCATCTGCGTCGCATCGGCAACGAACAAACCCGTATCGAACTGGCCCGCACCGCAGTCGACGAGGGCATGTCGGCGGCCGAACTGAGCCGTTTGGCCAGTTTTTTTGCGGCCAATCCGGACGAGTCATTAGACAGTGCTATTCAATCCTTCCATCAGCCCAAAGCAGGCATGGCAGGAACACCGGGGTTTGGTGGCGTGGCTATGGGAGATGATACCGGGTACCTCCCGCCCGAGCTCCACGAATTCGAGCTCGCCGCCCCACAACCGGCCCTCCACGGTAGTGACGCGGGTGCGTACTTGGCAGATGACAGCGTGCTGGGCAGCTCCAAAATCCGCCAAGCCAAAATCAAATCACTCGACCACATGGTCGACGAAACCGATCGGCTGCTTCGGGTCTTTGCCGAGGGGCAACTCCAGCGTTGGCTCGACCGTGACGAAAACGCACCGATCAAAGTCGGCATGATGATTGTGCATCTCCGGCGCCTCCTCAAGGGGTTGAACGACGTGGTGCAGACAGAACAATGGGCTATTGACATCGATGAATGAGGTGGCACATGACGAATCGTCCCAGTGGGGTACGGCGGAGCTCCAAACAGACCTTTCGGCGCCGCTTGGTGATTTTTCGTTCCCTCTTTCGCGAACCCTGTACATCCGATGACCTCATTGCCATCGTCAATGCCGAATTCGGCCAAGACGGCTACCCGAGTGCCGCGGCGATGGCCCTCAAACACGACCTCGACGCGCTGAAGCGCGAGTATGGTTGCGAGATACGCTTTGATCGCACGCAGCGCACCTACTCGCTGCACCATGTCGGTGATTTCGCAATTCTCGATTTGCCGCGTGAGAGCCTCGAAGCACTCAACTTCCTCGACACGAACTTCCCCGAAGACCACATGTTGTCGGCGTTTGTCAGCGTCCAAAAGCTGTTACGCCAAATGCGCATGCTCTTGCCCGACACCGAACGTACCATCACCCCGAGCTCTCTCACCATCCGGAGTTTTGGGCGTCAACAGCGCGTCTTCGATGCCACCACGATGCGCACCATCCGCAAAGCCGTCGAAAATCGGCAGATGTTGTCGTTTTCGTATACCAGCAACTTCGAGCTCAACGGATCACGCAAGCATACCGTTGCACCCTATGGCCTGTTTATGCGTGATGGGCACATGTATCTCGATGCGGTGCTGATCCATGTCGAGCCAGCCGGCAACGCGGTGCCCCATACGACCGTAGAATATCGGCTCGAGCGGATCGTCAAAAAAACCGCACAGCTGCTGCCCAACGTCATCCCGGCCGAACGACCGCCCCAACCGCGC
>CAIPUQ010000100.1 GCA_903868295.1 uncultured Roseiflexaceae bacterium | reverse complement strand
TACCCAGGCATCAACGCTGTTTTCTTTCACATCGACGACAGATGCTTGCGGTTCGAGGTGCGCGTGGGCTGCCATTGGGGTACGGAATTCGCGATACAGGACTGATTTGGCTTGGTCGAGCGTGCCGAGAGCATCACCATCGAGCTGAATCTGGACGCCTTGGGCAGGATCGACCGTTGTGGCGGTGTCGATTGCTGCTTGCGTGACTAACGTTGCGGGATTGGTCCATGTGATGTTCATGGCAAGCAGGGCGGTCTGTGCCTGCGCCTTGGTTTCTGCTGCGACACCGACAAACTGATCTTCGACGACGACGGCGACCACCCCCGGGTAGGTCGCGGCATCACGCTGGTCGACCGATGATATCGTTGCACCGATGATGCGTGGGCGAGCGACAACCCCCCACACCATATTGGGAATGCGCACGTCATGACCGTATTGCGCAGTGCCGTTGACTTTGCTTGGGATATCGAGTCGTTGTTTGGGTGTCCCAATCAGCGTAAACTCGCGTGCAGGCTTGAGGGTGGGCGGGTTCTCTGGTGTTTGCCAGTCGCCCGTGTGTGCAGCGACAATAGCACCATACGTGAGCTCTTTGCCTGCCGCGCTGCGTACCCCGGTGGATGTTACGGTCAGTGTCCCGACATCGACTGCGAGTTGGCTGGCGGCTGCGGCAATCAACATCTCGCGCAGGGTGGCTGCGGCAGTACGCAGTGGGGTATAGTGCGAGACGACGCTTTCGCTGTTGCCGGTCCCATTGGGGTCTTGGACTGCTGAACCGGTGGGATCCATCACGACTCGGACGTTTTCCCACGGCAACGAGAGTTCTTCGGCGGCAATTTGTGCGAGCGCCGTCAAAATGCCCTGGCCCATTTCGATTTTTTGGACATGGACGGTCAGTATGTTATCGGCACTAAAGCTCAGCCATTGGGTAGGAGTTGCGCTGGGCGCACCACGGCTGACGGGCTTTTCGGTTCCTTCGGCGGCGTTTGAAATGCCACGGCGCAGGGTATCTTTGCCTGCCACCCAGCCGACAGCCACCGCTGCGACGGTCGTACCGACGCCGATGAGAAGCCCGCGGCGACTGAGTTTCCAACGAAGTGCGGGTTTCGTCATTCTGTGCCTCCGTTTTTCAATGAGGCTGCGTGGGCAACTGCGTTGCGAATACGATGATATGTGCCGCAGCGACAGTAATTACCGTCCATTGCAGTCACGATGTCATCGCGCGTCGGGTTGGCATTGGTGTTGAGGAGTGCGGCTGCAGACATTATTTGGCCGCTCATGCACCAGCCGCATTGTGGCACTTGGTGATCGATGAACGCTTGTTGGAGCGGGTGTGGCATTCCATCAGCAAGCGTTAGGCCTTCGATGGTGGTAATCTGTTTGCCAACGAGTTGATTGACGGGTGTCTGGCAGGCGCGGGTAGCAACCCCATCGACGTGGACCGTACACGCGCCACAAATGCCCGCACCGCATCCAAATTTGGTGCCCGTCATGTTCAGTTCGTCTCGCAGCACGAGGACCAGAGGGCGCGAATCGCCGTTGTCTGCGATGGTTACACGCGTCCCGTTAATTGTTAGTTCCATGGTGTATTCCCTTTCCGTTACAAGTAGTATACCGAGATTGCGTTTGGCGGGGTATGAGAATTCCATGCATCAGTCGAGGAGGACCGTATGCACCGACGATTTGAACAGCAGGTTGTCTTGGTCAGTGGCGCGACGAGTGGCATTGGTGCGGCAACGGCACGCCAGTTTCTGGACGAGGGTGCGCACGTCGTCTTTTGTGGACTCGAAGCAGAGGGTGCCAACGCGTTATGCGCCTATGCCCCGGAGCGCACCACGTATGTCGATGTCGATTTGCGTGAGCCCCAGAGCTGTACAGCCTTTGTCGATGCCGCACTGGCCCGGTGGGGGCATATCGATGTGATTGTGAATAACGCAGCTTCGGTCGCCCGTGGCCGCATCGAACAGACTGATGCGGCTTTTTTTGATGGCATGATGGCACTCAATGTGCGCGCCCCGCTCCTGATTGTGCGACATGCACTCCCTTTTCTGCGGACCAATCCTACGGGAGGGGTCATCGTCAACATTGGCTCGCTCAATGCATATGTGGGTGCACCCGACCTCCTCGCCTACGCGACCAGCAAAGGTGCGTTGATGACCCTGACACGCAATCTCGCCGCGGCGCATCGACACGAGCACATCCGATTCCATTGCCTCAATGTTGGGTGGACGCATACAGACGGCGAGGATCGGCTCCAACAACAGCTACAGGGACGCTCGGATTGGCATGTGGCTGCCGGCAAAACACGACCGACCGGAGTCCTGTTGCGCCCGACCGATATCGCCCAAGCAGTCCTCTTTTATGCGAGCCCTGCTGCTGCGGCATTTTCGGGTGCGGCAGTGGACCTCGAACAAATGCCGATATAACGCGCATACGAGAATGTCTGCGCTGCATGCAAATCATGCGTACCTTTTGGGTGCACTGCGACGGTAGTACTAGTGAACGTTCTTACAGTAGGGTATGAACGACGCAAAGGAGGCGCATATGCGCAGCATCGCAGGGACACTCAATAGTGTGGAGTTGATTGGCTGGTTGGGGAACGACACCGAGCTCAAGACCATCGGCCAAAAAAGCAAAGTGTGTAGCTTCAATGTGGCCACGAAGCGCCGCACGGGCAATGCTTCGACCGGCTACGGCTACGAGTCGGAGTGGATGACGGTCGAGGCATGGGACCGCTTGGCTGAGCGCTGCGCCAAAAACCTGAGCCGTGGCAGCCGCGTGCTGGTTCGTGGCAGTTTGCTGACGCAGTCGTGGGAAGACAAGCAGACCGGCCAAAAGAAATACCGTACGGTGGTTCGTGCCAATGATTGTGTCGTCTTGAGCCCGGTCGAAACGGATGAATCGGTCGACGAAAGCGACGAGGCATAATTACGCTGCCCCCTGCATCTGTTGGTGGTGACAGATGCAGGGGGTGTTTTTTATTGGCGTGCTGCGCGTTTTTGATCCAGCTTTTTTTCTGCGTCGAGGCGCTCGAGTGCATATTCTTTGAGGTCTACAAAGTGCATCGCAGCAGTGAGTTCGGGGTGGATATCACGCAACAAACGATAGATATCTTGGGCGACACGGCGGTACGAAGGGTGCCCTTGGGGTGTCGACCGCAGCTCACACAGGTGGAACGCTTCGCGCAGGTTGAGCGAAATACGCCAGCGCATATGACATGCCATGGGGACCGCATATTGACTGGCATCGGGGAGATCACCACGGATTTGGCGGGTCACTGCGATTGCCGCCTCGATGGCGGATCGGAACGGTGCGTCGAGTCCCGCAACCACGAGTTCGGGCGGCACGGTGTACCCCAGTTCGACACCGTACGGTTGCCGCTCTTGGGTGAGCATCCGGTGGCGTTGCAGATCGCGATATGCACCGATGTCAGCCACAATGTCGAACGTGTACTGCGCTTCTTCGAACGCCCGACCCGGCTTGTGAAAACGCACTGCACGCTCACCGCAGGCCTCTGTGACAATGCTGGCGAGCTGGGTCGTCGTCAGTGTGGCCACATGCGCGGCGACTGATTGATAGTCTGTATCTGCGTGTGGGTAGAGGATTGCTGTGACCACGCGCTGGAGTGCGTCTAGCTGTGCATGGACCAATGTCACACCTGGTTCTTGTGGCGTATCCATTCCCTGTAGGGTCGCCGCTGCGGATTTGCCTGCCTGACGAATATCTGCGAGGTACGCACGCAGCGCCGCTCCACGGGGCGAACTTGCACGCTTCACAAACGATGGAATCAGCGCACCCAAGGCATCTGCGAGTGCGGTTTGCAGCCCGCGCAGTTCGGCCAAATCATGCGAACCGGCACGAGTCATCAGGTACTCGAACGCGCGGCCGTTGCCGTACATACCAACATTGGTACGGGTCGCCATGGGCAAGAGCCCACGGAGCAGGTCGAACGCTTTGGCACGCGTCGCTGATGTATACGCCCGTTCACTGGTGTCGGCATCGCGGGGGGATTGTTGTTGGACCCACGTGATGGTCGGCGCAAGTAGCGCTGCATAGGTGTCGAACAATCCATCCATTGCGGCGATATACGCATCTGCATGCGTAGATTCCATAATGGACTGTTCACGCACGTAGCGATATGCACCGTTGATTTTTGTCGTGAACGAAACATACCGTGTTGATTTTTCGAGGGGTGAAATCCCTATGCGGGCGTCTTCGAGGATTTTGGCAGCAACATTGCTGATTTCTTCGCAGGCGACGTGTGCACCACCGAGTTCTGCCACCGAGTCGTCCCCATAGCCAACCAGGACCCGATCGTAGAACGCTTCGGCCTGCTTGGTCGCCACAATTTGATCGGCGGTGGTGTTGGTGGGGGCAGCAACAAGCTGATGAAACCCTGATTCTGGTTGCTGAATAAACTCGTCCAACAAAATCCGCCTAATCGATTTTTCGCTCCGTGAATAGCGCGAAAAAAGCGCTCCTTTGACCACCTCGGGCAAGTTGCGTAACCCAAAGATGCGCGCGTCGATACTCGTCACAAATGGCTCGAGCACGGCACGCTCCGTCGCGGTGAATTCGGGTTGCAGCGGTGTGTCGTTCATGCTGTCTGTCCTCTTGTGTTACAGAATTTGGTCATCATCGACCGCAGGATGCGGCACGATGAGCACCTGATCGACGTGGGGTCGGGAAATAATTGTTGTTGCGCCACTCGGCCATTGAATACTGACTTGATCAATATCGCGCACAGCACCCAACCCAAAATGTGCAACGGGCTCCATTTGGCAGAGATACCCGCTACCACCGTCGATTGATTGTGCTACTCGGCGGAGTCCCATCTGGATTACCACGAGTGCCCCACGTGCGGGTGCCCCGGCGCGTGTCAATGGACGGACACGTAACCAATGATTGGTATTGGGAGCAACGTGGTAGAGCGATAGTGGCTGTGGTGCCGACTCGCCGTGGGCAATCAACAACTCGAGGCGACCGTCGCCGTCGAGATCTGCGATTGCTGCACCTGTACCGAGTCCGTCTGATTCACGGGCATCGCCGATATCGAGCGCCACCCATACGCCGTCGCGGCGACCGAACAGGCGATTTGGTTCGCCCATACAATTGAAAAAAACTTCGGGATTGCCATCATTATCGAAATCCGCCGCGATGACCGTGCGGACTCGACCGGGTAGTGCATACGCAGCGGAACTCGATTCGACGAATGCAAACGGACCATCATCACGTATCCACAGGCGTTGTTCGCCTTCCCAATTGCCGTATGCGATGTCGAGTCGGCCGTCGTCGTTTGCATCAAAAAGGCTTACACCGCGGCCGTGCAGGAGCCGGTCTTGGATCCCACAGGAAGCAGCAACATCGTAGAAGGTCCCATCCCCAGCGTTTGCAAGTACCAAATTCGGTCCGCGTTCGTTGATGCAGACCACATCGACATCGGACCCAAACAGTTGGCCGACTGCAAGGCCGCGGCCACCACTCGCGTACGTGAGGCCGGCCGCACGGCTGTGTTCGCCGAGTCGCCATTGGGCGTCGAGTTCATAGAGGCGCATGCGCGCACCGTAGTTGGCCACCACAAACGCATATCGGCCTGATCCGGTACGGTCAATGACCGCGACGGAACGACCTGCGCTGGGGTTGGCGATTGCAGCAGCCTCGGGTTGTGCAAACAAATCGACCCGTGCGCCGCCGTGGAGCGCGAATAATCGGTCGATTTGTTGTTTGCTGCCTGCAAACGTATCGCTGTTGAGGATGTAGAGCTCTTCGACCCCATCGGCATCTACGTCGCCGGCGGCGAGTCCGATTGCTTGACCGTGCGGATCAGCAAAGACTGCATCGGCACAATCTAAGTAGCCGCGACCAGTCCATTTGAGAGCGACGTTGGCACAGCCAAAGCCGGCAACCACGAACTCAAAGAGCCCGTCGCCGTCGATATCGGTGACAGCAACGCCGTAGCACAGGCGATCCGGATTGGCGTACAAAAGGTCATTGCGGGCGAAGAACATGACAGTCCTCTGAGAAAAGGGGTGCTCCTAGTGTATCACGGGTACACGCGGGATCCATAAACCCAAGTGGTAGCCGAACGCTAGTCGGCGAGTTGATGCGCGTACAAGGTTGCATACAGGCCGTTCTGTGCAATCAAGGTGGTGTGGTCGCCGTCTTCGACGACGCGTCCCTGCTGAATAACCAGAATACGGTCTGCGCTCCGTACCGTGGCTAGTCGATGGGCGATGATGATGCTCGTTCTGCCGTGGAACAAGCGTTCAAGTGCCTCTTGGACGAGCGCTTCGGTGGTTGTGTCGATACTGCTGGTGGCTTCGTCCAAAATCAAAATACCATGTGGTTGTAACGCAATAGCACGTGCGAGTGCGAGGAGTTGTCGTTCGCCTGCTGAGAGATTTGCGCCGTTCGGCGTCACGAGGGCGTGATACTGTTCGGGGAGTCGTTCGATGAAGTGGGCCGCATTGGCGATCCCCGCTGCACTTCGGATTTCTTCACTGACAATCTGTTGATACAACGAGATGTTGAATGAAATATCGCCTGCAAACGTTATCGGGTCTTGGGGAATGACCGATACAAGGCTCCGCAGAGCCTGTGGTTCGAGTGACTTGATGTCTACCCCATCGAGCAAAATACGCCCACGTTGTGGATCGTACCAGCGTGCCAGCAGACCAATCAGACTTGTTTTGCCTGCGCCGGTCGGCCCCACAATGGCGACGCGTTGGCCTGCAGGGATGTGAACATCGATCCCACGCAAGACCGGCCGGTCGGCGAGGTATTGAAAGTGGATGTCTTCGAGAACGACATCGCCGCGAAATGGCAGTGTCGGCGCAACAGGATTCTGTGGAGGCATAATGGAGCGTGGTTCGTGGAGTGTATGTTCAATACGTTCGGCGGCTCCAAAGGCGATTTGGACTGCGTTGTACTGTTCGGACAAGCGGAGCACCGGTTGGAACGCACGATCTGCATATTGAATAAACGCAACGAGCATACCCATGGTCGCCCAGCCAGATAGGACGCCTTGCCCGCCCCCATACAGCAACATTCCGAGCCCAACAGCAGCCAAAATTTCTTGGGTCATCAAGAACAACGCACTGTGGCGGCGCAGCGATATCAACGCCCGCCGATACCCGTGATTGTAGTTGTCAAATCGATCCATGCTCGGGCGTTGTGCACCAAAAATCTGGAGCACCGGCACACCTTGCAACTGTTCGTTGAGATACCCTGACACCTTGGCGAGGGCGGTGCGTTCGCCGGTCGACGAATTGCGCACGCGTGCGCTGAAGTACCGTGTGACCAAGACCAAAATGGGCAGAATTGCGATAACCAGTAATGCAAGACGCCAGTTGATGGTGAACATAACGACGATCACCACGAGCAGTGTCGCGGTCTCGGTCACAATGGTAACGGCACTTGTAGACAGCAATGCACTGAGTGTATCGATGTCACTGGTCAAGCGCATCACCAGATCACCCACGGGGTTCTTCAGAAAAAAGGCTTGATCTTGCTCCATAATGCGACCAAAAAGGTTGGTACGCATGTCAGACAAAGCGCGTTGGCCTGCCTTCTGGAGGTAATAGGTGTAGACATATTGGATCGCGAACATCGCAACCGCGGTCCCACCATACAGGATGGTGATAGGCCACAAATCCGCGGTGTCGCCTGTCGTGATTGGACCGTCGATTGCCCACTGCAACAAGGTCGGTGGGACGACGTTGAGCGCAGCAGTAATCGCCAACAAAACCAGTGATACTGCTAATGGACGCCAGTGTGGACGCACTGCACGGTACAAGAGAACAAACAAAATGGTGTCGGGACGTGGCGCGGACTTCTGGATAGGTGTCATAGGTTGTGCCTGTTGTCTGATACGTGTAGTATACCGTAGCAAATGTCATCCGTAGCACACGCAAAAAATGGGGTTTTGTTCTATCTGATGCCGGATGTCACTTGTCTGTAATAGATGCTATTCATTTTTTGGGTGCCTGCGTGGTAATATAAACGAAACTCTTCGCGAGGTTACTGGTGAACAACAACACAACAACGAGCGCTGCTCGATACACGCTTTCAGATATCTACGATGGCACGCTCTGGGCAATCGACCAAGAGCCTTGGCGCCGTTGCTGGTTTTGTGATAGCCGTTTTGGCGCTGTGGGGGACGAGTACTGCGGTTCATGTGGGGCGCGCTTCACCCCCCGTAGGTACCGTGGCGAAATGCTGCCGAGTATGGCATCGGGGATGCTCCTTGACGTGCACCGCAACCCAGCAATCACCCAAGATCTGCTCCGGCTGCCGGTCCTATACGAATCCTTCGATGTTCCTGAAGGTACCGTGGCGCTTGCCCGCACACCAGATGGCACACCGGTTATGCCGTTGTCTGCACACGATGCACTCCTGCTCGCACGTGCGCTGTTCACTGGCGTCAAGCAACTGTTTGATGCAGGGTATCAGTTAGGCAAAATACAATCAGGCGACATCTTTTTGCAGAGCGACGGCAGTGTTGCCCTGGGCGCTGCACCGTTTTTGACGATGTTGACCGTTGACCAACTCGACATCCTGCACGAAACCGCAGAGGTTCTGGCCACGTTTGTCGAGATCCCGCGCATTACCCGTCGGTTCGATATCGCAGATGCAGATGTCAATCCGCTGCTGAGTATTCTTGCTGATGTGCGCAGTGATTTGATTACAACCCTCAACGACGCTGTAGCAGCAGTAGAACGTGCCATTGCACCGTTCGAGACACGACGCAGTCTGGTCCAATCGTATGCCGCCAAAACAGACGTCGGTCGGCGCCGCAGTGGCAACGAAGATACCATATTGACGACGGCAACGACCTGGTATCGTGATACCAATAACTATCAGGTCGGGTTATACATTGTCGCCGATGGTATGGGTGGGCATGCTGCTGGTGAAGTCGCCTCAGCGACTGCAGTGCAATCCATCTATGAGCATATTTTTGCTGCCAACATGACCCACATCAGCAATCCGCTCTTTGCGAGTGACGTAGCCGGTGTTGTGCAATGCATCGACGACGCAATCCAGCATGCAAATACGCAAATCATGGTCGAAGCGAAACGGCTGGGGAATGACATGGGCACCACCATGACCATGGCGCTCGTTTTGGGCGATGTTGCGTATATAGCCAACATCGGTGATAGTCGGACCTACATCTATCGTGATGATCAGATGCGGCGTGTGACGAATGACCACTCTCTGGTCATGAAGCTGGTCGAACTCGAGCATATCGCCGAAGACGAAATATACACACACCCACAACGAAATGGTGTTCTGCGCTCACTCGGCGTGTCACAACTCGCCGAAGTCGATATCTACATCGAACGCTTGCGTCCCAATGACGTCTTGGTCCTGTGTAGTGATGGCCTGTGGGAGATGATTCGTGATCACGACATCGTTGCAACGATGCGTAATCGCAACGGGCTCAAGAACACCGCCGATTCGTTGGTGGATGGTGCGAATGCTGCGGGTGGCGATGATAACATCAGTGTCATTCTTGTCAAATGTGAACAATAGCCCATAGTGCGAGAGGTGGGAGTATGAAATGTCAAATGTGTGGCGAAATCAATAAACTGGATGTGCGCTATTGCGAGTCATGCGGTGCGCGACTCGACGCCCCAGTGAATGTGGCAGCCAATGCAGATGCTCACGGTTTGAGTGCACTGACTTGCCGCCAGTGCAGTGCGGTTATTCTCCCTGGCGAACGCTCTTGCGAACAATGTGGAGCGCCCGTCCCAACAAGCAGTGTCGACGCCACCGGCATTAGTAGCGAATTACGCGTGTCTGACTTGCCTTTGGGCGGGTTTGCGGACACTGCGCTCGACATGAATGCGTTCCATGCACCGACACCGTCGAGCATGTCTGGCCCATTGCAATACACGATCGAGGCTGACACACACGACGATACGCAGGAGGCGGTGGTGATGCCCCAGGACAATGATCTTACTCTTTCGCAAGGATTTGCTCCGACACCTACTGACGCACCTACCCACGATGCACCGGCAACGCCTCCTGCGGTGGTCGACGCAGTCTACGAGGTCGACGAGACAAGCGCAGTTGTTGCCCCGAGTGCAGCAGAAGTCCAAGCCCTCAAGCAGCAGCGTTCGTTGCTCGAACAAGAAATACAGCGTCAGCAAGACATCATCAACCAGCTCGATGCGATGCGTAATACCTTCCGTGAAGTCACCCCACAGGCGGTGCTGATAGGGATTACCGAGGCCGAACAGATGCTGGTGGGTCTGCGTGCAGACCTGGCCGCACTGCCGATGCCACCCGAGATTGATCCGTTGCTGATTGAACGCCTCACCAAAGACATGGCGCGCCAGGTCGAAATCATTGAGCAGTTCGAGCAGATACAACGGACGTTCGGATCAGCAACTCCGCGAGCGGTGGTCCAAGGAATCACCGATGCACGTGCAAGTGTTGCGCATTTACATGCCGAATTAGTAGCCTACGGTATCGAAGTAAGCCCGCCACGGGTCCAAAACCCTGATTTTGTTCCGGTCCCACCCGTTGTCGCACCAGCACCCGTTCCAGCACGCGTCGTCGCGATGCCGGCAGATGCGATTCCATCGGCACCGCTTCCCCCTGCACCTATCCCGTCGGCGCCACTCCCCGAGGTTGCGCCGGAGGCGCCTGCAGTGCCGGCCGATATCCTCGCGATGGCAGTCAACTCCGGCCCGCTCGCACCACTGACTGCTACCGAAGCGCCCACGATTACCGAACGCCCTGTTGGGCAGGTCGTTAATCCGGTTGCACCGACTGCACGGTTGCAACTCGAGTCAGGGACGGTATTGACCCTCCCAAGCGGTCGCCGTGAGATTATCATTGGTCGTGATGATCCCATCAGCGGTGTGCACCCCGAAGTCGACATGACTCCATACGGCGCTGAGAGCGGCGGTGTGAGTCGCCGTCACGTACGGCTTACCGTCCTCGAAGGCCAATGGATGATTACTGATTTGCAATCGACCAATCATACGCGTGTGAATGGCGTGCGCATTGATCCGGGCGTTCCCACACAGCTCCCCGATGGTGCACAAGTCGTCCTTGGTCGCATCGGTTTCATCTTTCGCAGCTCGTAGAAGTTCTGGTATTCTGTGGGGGAGACGCATCAGTCGTCTCCCCTTTTTCTATTTCTGGTAATGAACGAAAAGGTTTGACGATGCAGGATCTGCTGGCTGGACTGAACGAGGCACAACGATTAGCGGTGACGACCATTTCTGGTCCTGTCTTGACCCTGGCGGGTCCGGGATCGGGCAAAACACGGGTCCTGACGCATCGGATTGCCCACCTGCTCCAACAGGGGATAGCTGCGAGTGAGATTCTTGCGGTCACCTTTACGAACAAAGCGGCGCGCGAAATGCGCGAACGGATGCAACATTTGGTTGGGGTCGATGTCGCGACAAAAGTCGACATCGGTACTTTTCACAGCTTGGCTGCACGCTGGCTCCGTCGCGACGGACGAGCCATCGGTTTGGCCGACGGGTGGCTGATTTATGACGATGATGATCAGCAACGGCTCATCAAGCGGGTCAGCAAAGAACTCAAATTGCCCGACAAACCGTTCACGCCACGGGCGATTGCGAGTGCGATTTCGAGCGCCAAAAACGAACTCCTCGACGCTGCTGCATACACTGCCGCAAGCCGGAGCCCCGAAGGACGGATGTATGCTGCTGCATATACCCGGTACAGCGAGCTCCTAACAGTGGCAGCTGCGGTCGATTTCGACGACTTGTTGTTGCTGACGCTTGATTTGTTCCGTACGCCCATGTTGAACCGCTATCACCGCCGCTATCGATACATCTTGGTCGACGAATACCAAGACACCAATCGCGCCCAATACGAGATGATCAAGGCACTCGCGCGGGGGTCCGGCAACATCTTTGTGGTAGGTGACGATGACCAGTC
>CAIPUQ010000099.1 GCA_903868295.1 uncultured Roseiflexaceae bacterium | reverse complement strand
TCGTTGCTCGCCCAGGCGTTGTTGGCCGTCAAGCAACAGGTGCGCCAGTGTGTCCGCTGTCACTACATCAGCGACCAAGAATACTGTGCGGTCTGTCGCAATCCCGTGCGACAAACGGGGGCGATTTGTGTCGTCGAAGATCCTCTCGACGCATTGGCAATCGAACGCACAGGGATCTTCAAAGGGAGCTACCACGTCTTGCATGGCCGCATAGCCCCACTCGAAGGCATGGGGCGTGAAGACATCTTTTTCGATGACTTGCTCGAACGAATCGGTGACGAGTCGATCCGTGAGGTCATCATCGCGACCAATCCAAATCTCGAAGGCGAAGCGACCGCAGCCTATTTGCAACGTGAACTGAGCCCGTTGGGCACACGGGTAACGCGACTTGCACGCGGGTTGCCCACCGGCGGCGATTTGGAGTGGGCCGATACGCATACCCTGACATCGGCACTCGAAGGGCGCCGCGAACTGTTCTAGCCGGACGGCGTGCAACACAAAAATCACCCCCCAGCTGGTTTCCCAGCGGGGGGTGTGTCGTGCGGTCAGGCTACGATTGGCTGATGTTGGCCAGGTCAGGGACCGCCGAAATCCATATCTGGCCGGCAGTGAATTGCACCTCGGCGCCGTCGGCGGTATAGAAGAGCAATGGTGCTTCGGCAGCTTTCTTTTCCCAGGTAATATCGACGCGTAACCCGTCATGGAAGAACACCCCTTTGCCCGACCCGATGACTTGTTGGTCGATCCGTGCCTTGGGGTCGCCTTCGATCGGTGCTTCTATGACCTGGATGATGACGACATTTTGGGTCGTCAATTGCATCTGGGTCACGTCGTCGACCGTAGGTTTGCCGTAGCGGGTCCGTGCGTACAGGTTGGTGGCTGCATCGTAGGTCCAGCCGACGGGCTGATCGTCATAGAGGAAGAAATAATCGATCGACGCGTTGGGACCGCGCTGCTCGGGGGGCAACGGGAGTGCGTACTGATAGCCGACATCTGTGCGGGTCGGGGTGAGTTTTTCGGTTTCGGCGTATTGCCGCATGATGGCGCCGTTGGTATAGAGGTTGTGGGGAGCAAAGCGCTCGGCGGTCTCGACACGGTAGAAGTACACCGAAGTACCGTCGCGGAGGGCGTCGAGATTGATGATTTCGGTCGTGCTTTCGGCGAGTTCAAGACCCGCGGGGGACCCCCCTGCGTGGCCATAAATGGCTCCTGTGCCCATGGCCCACTGCACGAAGTAGTGACGGGCGCTCCGAATCGGACCGATTTGCCGATTATCCATTGCTAATTCTGGCGGATAGATGGCCAAATAGCGCGTGATGCCGTATTCGGCTAGGGCTTCGAAGACGATGGATGCGCGATTTAAGCCCGACTGCGGGTATGCATCCGGGTGATTGTCGATCATCATGGCAAATGGACGGCCAGTAACCTGGCCACGTACCAATGGCACCACGGTCAGGTCTTCGGGCATGGTAATTGGCGTGACGGTCGGAACGACGGTCGGCTCTGCGATGGCCGTTGGCACAATCATCGGTGTGGCTGTGGCGGGCTCGACCATGGCCGTTGGAACGGGTGTGGCGATTCCGAGTGCTGACGAAACACAACTCGTCAAAAGCAACGCCATGACGCTCAATCCGGTAGCAATTTTGGGTGAAGCGCGGTGCATAAACCAGAACTCCTTGATTATTTTCTTGTCATTGTATTGTAACAGTCTGACCATTACACCGGTATGATAGGATACTGACGTTCGTGTAACGTACACTCCCCCACGAGTTGATGCATGGAGAAGGAATACCGATGCGTTATCACCGAGTCCGCCTGCATGACATCGATGACCCCCAATATCGTGCCTATATTGCCGCGCTGATGGCGACCAAAGCCAATCACAAGGCCATGCGACCCGCGACGCATCGATCGCTTTTTGGATCCGAAGCCGAAGAAGTTGTACGCGGCTGGTTGACGCAGTTTCACCCGTTATCAGACAATCGGTACGTCGAATACGACGAGCGCACAGGGACGCAGCTCATCCGCAAATATCGGGAGCTCGATGCCGTCCATTACTC
>CAIPUQ010000098.1 GCA_903868295.1 uncultured Roseiflexaceae bacterium | reverse complement strand
CTCACCGACTTGTCCAACAGGTAGTTCGTTATCTGGATTTTCGGCATCAAAAATGCGAATCTCATAACCAAGCCCAGAGCGTCCGCAGGTCGCGACAATGGTATTGGTTGGATCTGTCGGTAAGGTGTATTGATGTGAGCCGTTTTCAGTCATGCCATATACATTTTGCGGCGTAATGCCGATGCGCAGAAACTGCTCAGCGACTTCGCGTGGAATGGGAGAGCCTGCCATATAAAAGGACTTGACCTGCCCGAGCGCAGACAAGCCGCGTTTGCGAAACTCATCCAAAATATCCATGGCATGCGTCGGCACGCCCATCACGTAGGTTGCGTGGCTTGCGATGATCCAATCGATGGCAGGCGTACCTGACGCGTAGTTGTGAATCGCGAGCTGCATGCCAGCGCTCAACCATTGTTCGGCAGCGACCGTGCCGATGTGATGGCTAAGCGGGCTCAATGTCAGCAAAATGGTGTCAGTATTGTGATGCCAATCTTTGACCATGCTGCGACCGTTGGCGAGCAAGGTGTTGTCGCTATGCATGACTCCCTTAGGCAATCCTGTTGTGCCTGAAGTGAACGCTAGGTAAACGATTTTGTCTGGATTGTCGACGGGTACGGGTTGCGCGTTCAGGCCGCTGCATTCCTTCGGGAACGGGAGTGTTCCTGTTGAGAGGGGCGCTGCTTGATTGAAATCTACGCCCGAGACATAGGTGGCCCGCAGCGACTTTACTTGCTCAAGTTTGTTGAAAATCGACTGCTTGCCTGCATCGGAGCCGTAACCTGGCGTAGTGAAAAATGCTTTGCAGTCCACACGATTGAGTAAGGTAATAATCTCGTCCGCGGTGTAGCTTTGGTGTAACGAGGGACAGCACACATACCCGT
Organism: uncultured Roseiflexaceae bacterium; assembly: GCA_903868295.1. Classification (GTDB taxonomy): domain Bacteria; phylum Chloroflexota; class Chloroflexia; order Chloroflexales; family Roseiflexaceae; genus UBA965. Next base: position 1,390 of record CAIPUQ010000098.1, on the reverse strand, counting down.
TACGCGAACAGGCCAGCAGAATCATGACACTTTCGACTCGGCTGGGTAGCCAAATTGCAACGCGGTCGCCCGCCTTGAGCCCGGCGTGATGCAGCGTGGCAGCTAACACCTCGACAGCATGGAATACTACAAGCCATGTGAGCGTTGTGAAGTTATCTCGCAATGCCACGGCGCTTGGTCGCTGTGCGGTGTGCTTGGCCAGTAAACCAAACATCGTATCGTGTTGCCACGCACCGCTTGCGTAATGCTCGCGAGTTTTCTGTGGATCATGCAAAGTCAGCATCATGATCGAATGATTCCTTTATGCGCAGACAAGCCGTTATTGACCAAACTTCGAAGCATCTGGCTTACGACGCTCAGCAAAGGAGGCGGCCATTTCGTCATGCTCTTCGGTGTCAAGGTAGCCGCGTAACAGTAAGTCGTGTGCCATACGAGACAGACCACCGACACCTCCGTGGCGCGCATTGAATGCGGCCTTGATTGAGGCCAGCGCGAAGGCACCACGATCGGCGATTTCAAGCGCCCATTTGCGTGTTTCAGCGCGTAACTCTGCCGCGGGTACGACCCGGTTGATCAGACCCATATCGACCGCTTGTTGCGGAGAGATTTTGGGGTTTGAGTACCACATCTCTTTGGCGCGCTTTTTACCGATTAAGTCCTCGAGATACCAGGTACCGTAACCTGCATCAAAACTGCCTACCATGGGCCCAACCTGACGGAACATGGCGTTGTCAGCGGCGATCGTCACGTCACACACCATTTGCAACACGTTGCCACCACCGACTGCATAACCGTTTACCGAGGCGATAACGGGCTTTTGTAGTCGATCAATGCTTTCGTACATTTCAAGCGTTGGCAGAACGCCCGCATAGAGTTGCGTCTCTTCCATGCCGTCCTTGCGGCCACCCAAACAAAAAAAACGATCGCCTGCACCCGTCAGTACGATGACGCGGGTACGAGTTTCCCTTCTGATTTCATTGATACAGTCGCGAATTTCATGACACATTTTTTCTGTGAACATGTTGCCGTCTTGAGGGCGATTTAAGGTGATGGTGCCGATGGGGCCATCTTCTTCGTAAAGGATTTCGTCGAACTTCATGTGTGGTCTCCTGCGACTAAAGTTTGAATGATTGATATCTGTGAATGTATCTGATTAAAGTTGAACGCTGGCGCTTCCGATCCCATCAAACTGGGCCACGACGAGATCGCCCGCCTGTGCCGCAGGCATACCGCACCAGCTGCCCGTGGTCACAATAGAGCCGGCCGGTAAGGTTTGGTTGTCAGTCGTAGCGTGTCGCACCCAGAAGGGGATGACCCAGCGAGGGTCTTGCAGGGAATGGGTTCCGATGAACTCCAACGGAGCCTGGTTACCGATTTTGACAGTGCAGCG
>CAIPUQ010000097.1 GCA_903868295.1 uncultured Roseiflexaceae bacterium | reverse complement strand
TTACTTCTTTTTGGGTTTGAGCGGGCGCATCGGCCACCGCGTGCCATTGAACGTCGTGCAGACCTGGCGGATCTCTCCATCCTGGGGAAAATACTGCACCAGATGCGCCAACATGCCTTCGCTGGCGCCGTGTTCGGCAAATGCCTCGGCAAGTGCTTGCGCATCCGAATCAGCGCTGGCAAGGATTTGCTCGGTTGCGCGTACCTTCATCTCGTACACAAACCGTGACGGTGTCGCACTGGGGAGTGCATCACGTCCCAACCCCGGCTCTGGCAATGGGACTCCTATCGTCAACACGGTTTTGGCGCGCGTAATGGCGACATAGAACAAGCGGCGTTCTTCTTCGATTGCATCCGAAGCAACCGGTAGTGCCGTTGGGTCCTGCCGATCGAACACCTCGGGGGAACTACCGGCAGCCGGCATAAACCCTTCGACTGCAGACGGGATAAAGACCGCATCGTACTCGAGGCCTTTGGCGCGATAGACGGTCGTAAAGAGCACCTGTTGCTCCTCTGGTTGACCTGCAGCATGGTCGGATTGTGCCAACCAGTCGAGGTATGCCGATGGGCTCCAACCGAGGTGCGAGGCCACCGCAATGAGTTGCCGGATCGCGACCGTGCGCTCTGCAGCAGCTTCGCCGCGGCCGAACGACCGTACGAAATGCTCATCGAGCCGCAGCGAGGTGCTCAACCAGGACAGTACGTCATATGCCGAAGCGTCATTGGCAAGCAAACGGACCAATTGCTCACACAACGCCATGAGCTGGTCGATGCGGTCTTTGGTGAGTTGTGGTGTTTGTGCATCTGCGTGGAGTTCCTGCAAGGCTGACCGTATGGTCTGCCCACTCTGCTGTGCACGGATGAGCACCTGTTGGATGCGGTCGCGCGCCAAACCACGCATCGGAGTATTGATGATGCGCAGAAAGCACGCAGCCACTCCTGCATCGACTTCCACATCATATGCATACCCGATACGCAGGTAATCCGCCAGAATTTGATGTTCGCGCCGTTGATACACAGGGCCTCGCCCCAACACGCGATACGGAATTCCCTCGAGCAGACACGCAATCTCGAATGACTGCAGTTGCCCGAGGGTGCGCCCCAACACGACGACCGTCTGGGCTCCGTGCTGCCGCACCCAATCTTGGAGTTGCAACGCAAGTTGCGTATCGATCACCCCAGCCGTCTGTTGCTTGTCCTCGACCACATCAACAATGGTTGATTGATGCCATTGGGACGCAATGAGCGCTTTGGGGAATCGCACCGCATTGCGTGCAATGACGTTGTAGGCGGTCTGTGCGAGCAATGGCCCAAACCGAAAACTGACCGTCAACGGATAGTCAATGATCGGCCGCTCGGCCAGCCCACTCCCAAATCGTGTCAACAAGTAGTCAGGGCGTGCGCCGCGCCACTCATAAATCGTCTGATCGTCATCGCCCACAACCATCACGTCGGCATGTGTCCCCGCGACTGCCTCGACGAGTCGTTCTTGTCCATAATTCACGTCTTGGTATTCGTCGACAATCACGACACGCAAGCTACCGACCGCCCGTTGCCAAAAATCAGGATGTGCCTGGGCAATCGAAAGGACGGTAGCGACAAAATCGTCAAAACCGAGCGCAGCTGCCTCGTGCCGAAACTCCTCGTAGCGGGCATACACCAACGGAATATCACTGCTTGTGGCGTGGGCAGCACGTTCAGCACCTGGTGGGACGAGTCCCGACTTCCACAAGGTAATTGCTGAGGCGACCGCATCGATATCGACCGCACCTTCTTCGATGATTCCTTCGCCCACCAGCGACTGCAGGGCCCGATACATGAGGATGCGTGAACGATCCGTGGCTTCGTCGAGCCACCATTCGCTCGGCTCTGCAAGCAAGCCGGTGCTGATAGCCTGCTTGATCCAACGAAAGCAGAAGGAGTGAAAGGTATCGACGCGCGGTTGATCGCGCTTGTCTGGCAGCACCGCTTCAATACGTGCGCGGAGCTCGTTGCGTGCGAGGGCATTGTAGGCAAACACCCGTACCGCACCGGGGGCAACCCCGAGTTCGTTGATGAGATGGGCAACCCGCAATACAATCGTGGTCGTTTTGCCTGAACCAGCCACCGCTAGGACACGTGCGTGATGTCGTAACGGGTGCGTGATGACGGCTTGTTGTTCGGGTGTCGGCGCGAGGAGTGTGCTGTTCATAGAAAAAGCGCCGCTCCCGCAAGGAACGGCGCTCTCCACATGGAAATTTAGTCGACCAGTGACCGCAAATAGCGCACCGACTTCACGAATCCTTCTTCGGGTGAGAATGCGTCGTCTTCGTGTTCGACCGAGATGACTCCATCGTACCCGACTTGGCGCAAGGTGGTGATGAATTCGCCCCAGCGAATGCGGCCATAGCCAGGCAACACATAGCGCCACCAGCCATCACCGTTCGAACCCACACGAGCCCGTCGGGTCGGATTTACCCAGACGTCTTTGGCGTGCACATGGAAGATGCGCTTCTGGAACTCACGCACACCATCGATGTAGTCGATTTCTTGCCAATCGAGGTGGGATGGGTCATAGTTCAGCCCCAAGTGTGCGTCTGGGAACACTTCAAAAATCGTCTGAAAGTGCTCGAGATTCTGCAGATTGGTGGCGTACCAATTCTCGAACATAATCTTGACACCAGCTTCGCGTGCCAAATCTGCCATCGGGCGGAAGTGCACCGGCAAGTCTTCTTTGATGGTGTTCAAGCGGCTCTTGCCCTGGGTGGGGAACCCAGCAAGAGCACCGACCAACTCGACACCCAGCTTGGGAGCGAGCTTGATTGCTGCCGGAAAGACCTTCTTAGAGAGCGCCAGATGGTCTGCCGTGACACCCGTCATCATCGTGTGCCAATAACACACAATACTCGACAATGTGATGTTGTTCTTGGCTAGCAAACTCTTGAGATTGGCAATATCGCTGTCTGTGACGGTTGTTGCATCAAAGTTACCGCCGGGGCCAACATCGAGTTCGATCTGCTGCACGCCAATTGAAGCTGCCCATGGAATGAACTTGTCGAGCGGCTGCCGACTGACCGGAGCGGTCAAAATACCGACTTTCATAGTCTGCCCTTTCTGATGTTCCCCAACTGATATGGTCTGATGGTCGAGTGACCATGTATCCCCATCTGCACACACACGTTGCGTGAATTGACAACCTGTAGATTATTGAACCGCCAAGTATCACGCTGCACTGCGAAAGAGCAGACCCAACGGTCTATGGTGCCCACATCGTACCACACAATCACCATCCGACCGGTTCTACGCGTAGGGTACACACAAAACCGGCGCATGGCGGAATGCCATGCGCCGGTGTCGCACTAGACACTCCGTGCAGGCGGCATTTGCAGTTTGATGTCACTCAGTGGTTGCACACCGGTCAGCGACAACTCACGGGCGAAATGACATGCGACGAAATGCTCATCACCGATGTCGGTGAGCGGCGGCCGCTCCACACTACAGATATCTTTCGCATAGCGACAGCGCGGGTGGAAGTAACACCCACTCGGTGGATTCGCGGGTGATGGAACATCCCCTTGCAAACGCTCTGGTCGGGTACGTAACCGCGGATCTGCCTTGGGGATGGCGTTGAGCAACGCCTCGGTATAGGGGTGCTTGGGCGAGAAGTAGAGTTTGTCGGTTTTGGCCATTTCGACAATGTAGCCGACGTACATGACGGCGACACGGTCCGAAATGTGCTCAATGACGCTCAAATCGTGCCCAACAAAGAGATATGCCATCCCGTACTTGGCCTGGAGCTCATCGAGCAGGTTCAGTACTTGCGCTTGAATCGACACGTCGAGTGCCGACACCGGTTCATCACAGATAATCAAGCTCGGATTGAGCGCGAGCGCACGGGCAATGCCGATACGTTGCCGTTGTCCACCCGAGAATGCATGCGGGTAGCGTGTCATGTTTTCGGGCCGAATGCCGACTTCTTGGAGGAGCTCGGCGACCCGGTCCGACAATTCCGTCCCTTTGGCGCGGTGTTGAATTTCGAGCGGCTCACCCACAATCTGACCAACAGTCAACCGAGGGTTCAGAGAGGTGAATGGGTCTTGGAAGATGATCTGCATGTTGGGTCGCAGCTTCATCATGGTCTCGCGGTCGGCTTGGGTCACATCGATTTTGCCGAGCACTGGGTCATTGAAAATGACTTCACCTGCAGTGGGTTCGTGGAGTCGCAGAATTGCACGCCCTGCAGTGCTTTTGCCACAGCCAGACTCACCCACCAACCCCAGTGTTTCGCCTTTGCGAATGTGGAAGTTAATGCCATCTACGGCCTTGACCATGCCCGTAACCCGACGCATCAACCCCGTCCGAATGGGGAAATGCTTTTTGAGGCCACGGACCTCGAGTAACATATCATCGGTGGTCATGGTCACCTCACGAATTCAGATGGCAGCGAACGGTGTGTCCCTTTGCTGCATCAACGATGGTTTCTTCGGGCACGATCGTGTCGCATAACCCTTTTATTGCCACAGGACAGCGCGGGTGAAACGAACACCCTGGTGTGGTCGAATACGGGTCTGGGACACTCCCTTCGATGGATGCTAAGCGCCCCTTGGTACGACCCAAACGAGGAATGGACTGCAGGAGAGAAATGGTGTACGGGTGTCGAGGCTCATAAAAGATATCATCGACCGTCGCACGTTCGACGACACGCCCCATGTACATGACTGCGACTTCGTCACACATCTGCGCCACCACACCCATGTTATGGGTGATGAACATGATGGACGTGCCTATTTCGCTTTGCAACCCGCGCATCAAATCCAGGATCTGTGCCTCGGTCGTAACATCGAGGGCGGTGGTCGGCTCGTCCGCAATCAACAGTGTGGGATTGCACGACAGTGCCATGGCAATCATCGCACGTTGGCGCATACCACCCGATAACTCGTGCGGATACGACCCCGCAATGCGACTCGGATTGGGCATGCCCACCTTGGTCAATACTTCGACCGCACGTTTGTGTGCTTCGGTCTTGTCATTGGTTTGGTGGAGCAGAATGGCTTCTTCGATTTGGTTCCCGACGGTGTAGCATGGATTGAGCGACGACATCGGCTCTTGAAAGATCATCGAGATATTGTTGCCCCGGATCTTGCGCATTTCGGGACTGTTCTTGCCGTAGTCGAGGATGTTTACCGGTGGTTCTTGGCCTGCATCCTCACGGAACAAAATCCGACCGCCCTCGGTGCGCCCTGCGGCGACGACCAGTTGCATGATCGACAAACCAGTAATGCTTTTGCCGCAGCCAGACTCACCAACAATACCCAAGACGCGTCCACGGGGGATATTAAAGCTGACGCCGTTGAGTGCACGGACGACGCCGAGCTGCGTATAAAAGCTGACCTTGAGGTCTTCGACACGCACGACATCGTCGTGACTTGTGAGATTGATAGACGGGGATTCAGTCGTCATCTACTACCTCCTAGGCGTACGGGTCAACGGCATCGCGTACGCCATCGCCCAAAAGATAGAAGCTCAGCACCGCGATGATGAGCACCCCGACCGGCAACAACATCCATGGATAGTTGACAATTGCTTCAATGGTTTGTGCATCGCGGAGCATAACACCCCACGAGACCGCAGGCGGCAAAATTCCCAAACCAAGGAAACTCAACGCCGTCTCAGATCCGATTGCCCCCGGAATAGCCAACGTGCCCACGACAATGATGTGACTCATTGCGTTGGGGATTAGATGGCGAGTGATGACATGCCAATGCGACGCACCTGCAGCAATCGCCGCAGAGGTGTAGTCGGACGCGCGAAATGCCATCACTTTGGCGCGTACTTCACGTGCCAACCCGGTCCAGCCAATCATGGCGATGATAATGGTTATCAAGAAGAATCGTACCTGCACCGGCACACCCATGGGGAGCGCTGCTGCCAAACCGAGGAACAACGGGATGTCGGGGAACGACCGCAAAAGTTCAATCAAACGCTGAATGATATTGTCGATGGCCCCACCAAAATAGCCGGATGCCGTTCCCACAATCGATCCGATGATGACCGAAATCAACACACCGACGAATCCGAGTGTCAGCGAAATCTGGCTTCCCTTGAGCAACCGCGAGAAGACATCCTTGCCGTCTTTGTCCGCACCGATGAGATTGATTTGTGAACCGTCGGGCACACCAAACAGATGGAGTTTGCTGGGGATGATTCCCAAGAACCGGTACTCATACCCTTGCACAAAAAAATCAACGGGAATGGGATTCTCGAGGTCTGGTGCATAGATCCATTCGAATCGGACTTCGTCGAGAGTCTGCTTCAGCGCATAGGTCACGATTTTGCCGTCTGCAAAACCAATCTGCGAGGGTGGCGCCCAGGCATAGTTCGAATCGATTCGATTATGTTCATATGGCGCGATGAAATCCGAAAAAATCATCAGCGTATACAAAATGATCAACATGATCAACCCAGCAACCGAGAGTTTGCTCTTGCGAAAGCGTCGTACCATGAGCTTCCACTGCGGGATGGTACCGACGTCTTCAGCGGCATGTTCTGCTACGGGGAGCTTTGCTGCGTCTACTGCCATGACGAATCCTTTCTATTCCAAACGCACGCGGGGATCAACCCACGCCAGCAGAAGGTCGGATATAAGGTTGCCAATCAGCAGCAAGGCTGAAAGCATCACGAGAATCGTGCCAGCAAGATACATGTCTTGTTGGCGCAGCGCATCGAGGTACATCGGACCAATCGTCGGCAGACTCAACACCTGCGCGACCAGCGTTTCGCCGACCACCAACGCAGGCAGAAGGGTACCGAGCGACGCCACTAATGGGTGAATTGCGTTGCGTACGGCGTGCTTCCAGATGACAATCGCTTCGTCGAGCCCTTTGGCGCGGGCAGTCTGGATGTATTGCATGTTGAGCACGTCCAGCAAATTGGCACGCATAATGCGGGTCAAGCCCGCAGTCGCGCCGATTGCAAGGACCAACACGGCGATCCAGACATGCTCAATGAGGTTACGGAACTTGGCCAACGACATGGGTGCGTCGATATACTCTGGCGAGTACAACCCACCCACCTGTTGATTGAGGTAGCGGGTAGCAATAATCAACATCACTAATGCGAGCAAAAATCCCGGTATAGCCAGGCCGATAAATTGTAAAAACGTGACGATGTAATCCGGCACGGTATATCTGTGTGTCGCCGAGTAGACACCGACGGGTATCGACACGAGCCACGTAAACAGCAAAGCAAAAAGCGACAAACCAAGCGAAATCGACAATCGACCCCAGATGCGTTCGCCGACCGACTGGTCTGTGGCGAATGAGGTACCGAAGTCTCCTTGCAGCGATCGGCTCACCCACTTGAAATAGCGGGTGCCAAATGGCTCGTTGATACCGTACCGCTCTGCCATGGCCTTCATTTGATCACGCGAGATGTCACCACCCATAGCGCGCATTCTGGTCAATTGGACGTCCAAAATGGAACCAGGGGGAAGCTGGATGATAAAAAATCCAACAAAAGAAACCACTACGAGCAGCACCACCATATTGATGAGCCGTCGGGCAATGAAGTTCAGCATACATCGCTCCCACAGAGGGTTTGGCAACTCTGCCACTAAGAATAGGACGAAAGAGGGAGGGGATGGGGATGTCCATGGGTGAGTTGCCTCACCCATGGACGATGGTGGCTAGGCCACCGGTGAACTAGGCGTGGTCAGCTGGGTTGCCCCAGAACCAGGTCTCTGGATCGTACGTTGCAGGTGCAGGGATGATCCATGGGTTAACGAAGCCACCCAAACCTTCTTTGAGCAAGTCATCGCGGGTTGGGATGTTCTTGAGGTCAGAATGTGCCAAGATGATACGTGGTTGGTTGGTGATCGTACCCGAGAAGTACGGACCGCCCTCGACGTGTACCTTGATCATGTCCCATACCATGGCATGGCGCTTCATGACATCTGGTTCGACCTTGGTCTTGTCATAGATCTCATAGAGCTTGCCGATACCAGCGTCGAAGTCCTTGTCGGTTGGCAAGATACGAGCTGGGGAACGCTTCCATGGGTCGAGATCAAGCTCTTCACCCTCGGTAGCCGTACCACGGACGTCGTAACCTTTACCATGGACAGGTGCCCAGCGATCGCCTTCGATAGGAACGACCCACTGTGGGTATACCAAGTGGTTGGGGCCGTCGCCGACTTCCCATGCCGTCTTCATCATGATTTCGCCTGCGCGCCACTTTTCGTCGTACCCTTCGTTCGGGATTGGGGTCAACGTTGCGTCAATACCGATTGCTGACCAGTTCTTGATCAAGCGCTCGTTCTTCTGCATGTGCTCGCCGTTCGGGCTCTCGTCTGCGGGGTAGGTGACGAGAATCTTCATCGGGCTGCCGTCGGTCAAGGTGCGCTTGCCGTCAGCACCCTTCTTGTAGCCGGCTTCGTCGAGGATCGACTCTGCCTTGGCTGGGTCGAATGCCTTGTAGCTGTCGCGCCATGATGCGTACGCAGCCTTGGCATCGTCATTGAGATTGTATTCGATGGCCTTGGGGGACATCGTACCGTTGCTCAATTCACCCAAACCGAAGTAAACGGCCTTTTGGACGTCTGCGCGGTCGTAGGCATGTGACAACGCCTGGCGGAACTTCGGATCGCGGAACGCGGCCCGCATCGCTGGGTCGATGTGGTCAAAGTTGAAGAAGTACATGGATCCGGTACCCGAACCCGAGTCCCAGAACATGGTGTTCAACTTGCTCTTGTCGGCGCCGTCTTTGAAGTCCTTGATGTCGCCGAGGGTCTGGGTGTGGAAGTGTGCATGATCGACCTGACCGTTCAGGTATGCCAACTTCTCGGTTTCCTTGTCCTTGACATACGAGATTTCGACGGTGTCGATGTATGGCAACTGATGCCCTTCAGCATCGACACACCAGTAGTACGGATTGCGCTCCCAGACGGTGCGAACACCATCTTCGAAGACGGTCATGTACCAGCCAGACATACGTGGGCAGTCTGGGTTGTTGAAGCCAATCTTCTTGGAATGCTCTTCCCAGTCCTTGAACTTGTCAGGGTTCTTGATTGGGCTGAACTGCTCCATGTAATGGCGTGGTGCATGCCAGCGTGGTCCGATACCTGCATTGGTCCACATTGCAATGCGGTCTGCAGACAACGGTGCGGGTGCATCGAAGACCATCTCCATGGTGTAGTCGTCGACCTTGTTGATGGTGACCAGCGTGCCCTTGCCCGAACGTGCTTCGTCGGGTGGACCTTCGACAGGCTTGAGACCTTCGGGGAAGCCGGCTTCTTTACCGTTACCGCCGACCATTTCTTCCCACCAGTACATGATGTCGTTGACCGTCCATGGCTGACCATCTGACCACTTCAAGCCCTCGCGGAACTTGAACGTCCACTTGGTGGCATCGGCACTTGTTTCCCAGCTTTCCGCCAAGCCAGGTCCAATTGCCAAGCCGTCCTTGAGGTAGCGCAGGATGGAATGACCATACATGGATTCGTGCTGGAAGCCAGCAATACCCCATGTGTTGGCATAGGCTTTGCGCATCTTGCCGCCGTATTGACCAGTGGTCAACCATGCGTGGGGTGGGGTGTATGGGTTCTTGGGGAGACGCTCGTCGACGTTCGGCAGTTTGCCGGCAGTCACGAGCTCGGCGAGTTTGGGGGACTCTTTGTACTTGGTCGTTACCGCGGGTACCGCGGTAGCCGCCGGGGCTTCTTCTGCAGGAGCCTCAGGCGCAACCGTTGGTTCTGCGGTAGCAGCGCCACCACAGGCGACGATTGCAGCGCTCGCAGCGCCCATCGCAGAGTACCGCAAGAATTTGCGGCGATGCAGCTTTGCACTCATGGATTTTCCTCCTTGGCATGCTTTGGCAAGCGCCAATTCACATGCACGCGAATCTGGAATTTTCGCTCGAAGCCGGTTCCTCCTGCGGATTGAGGAACAATACGCGTTGCGTATCTGACAGCTTGGTGATGATTCTATTACCGCAGATATCGTTTGTCAAATGGTACGCGATTATTTTCTTGTGTATTCGAAATGTATCAATCAGCCCGCCGTCCACACATGCAATGACTCATCTACTCGTTGCATGTGTCAAACGTCGTAATGTGCACAATATGCAGGTTTTTGTGCACGTACCTGCACATCTCAGCATCGAAATGTGCACATTGGGCATTTATGATGAAATCGTGAGTGCATTGCGCAACACGGATTCGGGCGGGAACTCAGAGATTGTTTGGGCATACCCTGCGTGTCGAATAATGCCGTTTGCATCAATCACAAACGTCGCCGGCATCTGCATGACATCCCCGTGCGAAGAACCCATTCCATGGCCGTCGCGCAAAGCCGTGACCCCATCCCGGAGCACACTCCAGTGTGTGAACGCTTGCAACGGGGCCCGGCCAACAGCATAGGCACGATAAATCGACTGATTGATATCTGCGAGGCAGGTAATTGCACTGCCGTAGCGGGCACCGGCTTCCGCGGCTTCGGTCGGGGTACCGGTGCCAATTGCAATCCCCACAATAGGGAGCGGGCTCGATTGCACGAGTCTTGCTACACGAGCAAGTGTCTGTCGACAAAAGGGTCAGCCAAAATGACGCAACAACGTCAGAATTGCTGGGCGCTGCGCCTGCACACTGTGCAATGTGTGCGTCGCGCCGGCAAAATCGCATACCTCCCATGCAGGGGCCGCATCCCCAGGGGCGAGCCGGAACTTCTCCATAGTGACTACTCCTTCAGATTTCAATATGAACAACAGGTGCAACCAAAATCTTGCGCATTGCCCGCGGGATGAGCATGACCGGTTCATATGCCCAATGCGCTATATCATCATGATACAATGAGCACATACTGTTTTTGTGCAGAGGAGCACCTACATGACAGACAATCGCCGCAGTCGAATGATCACCGAAGGCGTTCAGCGCACCCCCAATCGCTCCATGTTGCGAGCGGTAGGGTTCACCGATGCAGACTTTAGCAAGCCCATTGTCGGTATTGCCAACGGATATAGCAACCTCACACCGTGCAACATCATCCTCGATGACTTGTCCAAGGCAGCGTTTGAAGCCATCAAAGTGGCGGGTGGCATGCCGATGTTGTTCGGGGTCGCCACTATTTCTGACGGTATTTCGATGGGCACCGAGGGGATGAAGTACTCGCTGGTATCACGCGAGGTGATTGCTGATTCGATCGAAACCGTGATCAACGGTCAAGGCATGGATGGCGTCGTAACGGTGGGCGGATGTGACAAGAACATGCCGGGTGCCATGATCGCCATGGCCCGCCTCGACGCTCCTTCCATCTTTGTGTACGGTGGCACCATCAAGCCTGGCCATCTCGATGGCGAAGATTTGACCATTGTGAGTGCCTTCGAAGCCGTTGGTCAGTATTCCGCCGGCAAAATCGACGCCGCACGGTTGCTCCAGGTCGAGAAAAACGCCTGCCCAGGACCTGGTTCGTGTGGTGGCATGTACACCGCCAACACGATGTCCTCTGCAATCGAAGCAATGGGGCTCAGCTTGCTCGGTTCGTCGACCATGGCAGCAGTCGACCAAGAAAAGCTCGACAGCGCCTATGCATCAGGCACAGTGCTTGTCAACGCCATTCGCAAGCAGATAATGCCAAAGCAGTTGTTCACCCGCAAAGCGTTCGAAAACGCTATTGCGGTGATTATGGCAACGGGCGGGTCGACCAACTCCGTCTTGCATTTGCTGGCGATTGCACATGCAGCCAACGTTCCTCTGCACATCGATGACTTCGAACGCATTCGTGCAAAGGTGCCGGTCATTTGTGACCTCAAACCGTCTGGTCTCTTTGTGGCAACCGATCTCCACAAGGCCGGTGGTACCCCCCAAATTATGAAAATTCTGCTCCACCGCGGTCTGCTCCACGGCGATGCAATGACCATCACTGGACAAACCATCGCAGAGTCACTCAAAGATATCCCCAACGAACCATCGTCAGATCAGCGCGTCATTCGGCAGTGGTCCGAGCCCGTCTACGAAGAAGGCCACTTGGCTATTCTCAAGGGCAATCTGTCCGAAGAAGGCTGTGTAGCCAAGATTTCGGGTGTCAAAATGCCGGTCATCACCGGTCCAGCGCGGGTGTTCGAGTCCGAAGAAGCCTGCCTCGAGACCATCCTCAGTGGGGGGATCAACAAAGGCGATGTCGTGGTTATCCGCTACGAAGGTCCCAAAGGCGGCCCGGGCATGCGTGAGATGTTGGCGCCTACGGCAGCCATCATCGGTGCAGGGTTGGGTGACGCGGTCGCTTTGATAACCGACGGGCGCTTCTCGGGCGGCACCTACGGTATGTGTGTGGGTCACATCGCACCCGAAGCGGCAATCGGTGGTACCATCGGCGTCGTCCAAGAAGGCGACTCGATCACCATCGATGCCTACAAGCGCTTGATTCAGCTCAACATCAGCGACGCCGAGCTCGCTGCCCGCAAAGCAGCCTGGAAGCCGCTCCCGATGCGGTATCGCCGCGGCGTGTTGGCAAAATACGCCAAATTGGTGTCGAGCGCCAGCCTCGGCGCCGTCACCGACCTCGACCTCTAGGCACCGCTCCCGTCCCACATGCGTCGCACGCGTGACGCATGTGGGATCCTGTTACGCAACACCACGGTACAAGACTGCAAAAACAAAAATCTCCCCATGAGGCCCACATGAGCCAACCCGCATATATTGCAGCTGCAAATCTAGTCAGAATTTTCCGCAGTGACGAAGTCGAAACCTTTGCGCTGCAGGGGCTCGATTTGAGCGTCGAACACGGCGAAATGGTTGCACTCGTCGGCCCATCCGGCGCCGGCAAATCGACGTTTTTGAATCTTTTGTCTGCACTCGACCGACCAGATGCCGGCACGTTAGTGGTCGGCGGTCTCGATATTGTTGCGGCAAATGATCGCCAGCGCGCCGAATATCGACGCAGCAGCGTTGGGTTCCTGTGGCAACAAACCACCCGTAACCTCATCCCCGGGTTGACCGCCCGCGAAAATGTGGCACTTCCCGCCTTGTTGGCAGGGATTGCCCCCGTAGAGGCATACGCAACTGCCGATGAACTCTTGGCAGCTGTTGAAATGTCTGATCACCGCCACCGCGATCCCCTCCGTATGTCTGGCGGGCAGCAGCAACGCATCGCGATCGCCACGGCGTTGGGTTGCAAACCACCGTTACTCCTCGCCGACGAACCGACCGGCGAGGTCGATTGGGCAAGCGCAGAGCGGATTTTGGCACTCCTGCAGCGACTACGACGTGATTATGCACTGACCATCGTCCTCGTCACCCATGACGTCCGTGTCGCCGAAGCTGCGGACCGCACCATCGCTATTCGCGACGGTCGTACCAGTAGCGAACGTGGCGCTGATGATATCGAAACGGTCGTTGTCGATGCCGCAGGCCGTCTCCAACTCCCGGGCGAATTGCGGCAACGGGTCGGCCTCGGGTCACGTGCAACGGTCAGCGCAGTCGATGGGGCAATACTGGTCAAACCATGGTCTCCTGGAAGCACTGGTGAGGGCACGCATGATTGACGTCCAACACGTCCGCAAAGTATTTCAGACCCCCGATGGTGAGGTTGTCGCGCTCAATGACATCAGCCTGTCTATCCCGACAGGGGCAATGGTCGCGTTGATGGGTCCAAGCGGCAGCGGCAAAACCACGCTACTCAATATCATCGGTGCGATGGATGCCCCTACCAGCGGTACCGTCACACTCGACGCGGTACGCGTCGATACCATGCACGCCGACGAACGAGCACTCTTCCGTAAACGCATCGGTTTTGTGTTCCAACGATTTGCGCTGATTGCGACGGCATCTGCATATGAAAATATGGAGTTTGCGCTCCGCATTGCCGGCATAGACCGCGCACAGTGGCATACGCGCATCCTCCATGCACTCGACATTTTGGACATGAACGATCATGCCCATCATCGTCCCGCAGAGTTATCCGGCGGCCAACAACAACGGATCGCGGTGGCCCGGGCGATTTGTATCGAACCATCCATCTTGATTGTCGACGAACCGACCGCCAATCTCGATTCGCAACGGGGAGCAGCAGTCCTGAGCCTCTTTCGGAACTATGCAGCAAACGGCACGACGATTGTTATGTCTACACATGATCCGACATCAGAGAAATACGCCACGTCCATTTGCCGGTTACGTGCCGGAGCGATCGAAGCATACGCGACAGCCCCGTCTGTGCAACGCTAACGACCACCACCCAGATACACACGTGATTTCTGTTCTGTACGGTACCCGGCATAGGCAATTGCAAGAATCAACGCTGCCCATGCATAATTTGCAGGGTGGTACCAGGGGCTTGATGCTTGGACAAATAACCCCATCCATTGTGCAATGGGACCATACCATATCGAATACTCGGTCAATGATTGCAGCGGCGCCGATTCCCGTTGATACGGCACGGTACGCGCGGTAATCAGGTAGAGGAAGTACAGTTGCACCGCAACACTCAGCCGCAACGCCATGGCCCACCCAGCGCTGATTTTCGGCGCGGCAAGCGATACGCCATACAGCGCTGGGATGAGGAAGACAACCGCCGTTGTTGATGCAAATCGGCCACTATAGCTGAAACCGCCGTAGCTGTTCCAATGCAGGCCATTGATGAGCAACGGCACCCCACCCGTAACCAGCACATACAAAAACATTCGTCGCGAGACAAAGTACAGCCGAGCCAAACCATACACCCCAAACAACAATAACGGATGTTGTGCCAACAACCCTTGATTTTGATCGAGCAGCAGTCCGACGACATACCGGAGCTTCTCCGCCGACAACACGACCGAATGATGGGTCATCGGTCCCAACACATTGCCCCACGCACGCATATGATAGGCAAGCAGCAGGAGTGTGCTGATACCCAGCAGCGTCCCAATCGCGATGGGGATCTTGCCCAGAGACTTCCAACCACGGCTATGCATTTCGTAGAGCACAAAGACCAGAACACACAACTGAATTGGCAGATATTTTGCGTGCAGCCAAGGCGGCAAAAGCAACGCCATCGACGCTACCACCAGGGTGGTACGACTGCGCGAAACACCACTCAACCAATACCCAATCCACAACAGTGCAACACCGGCGAGAAGATCAGGATATATCGTGCCACTCACGCCCAAGTATGGGACTGCACAAACCAGCCCTAGCGTCACCAACACCGTCGCGGTAGTGGTACGAAACAGATGTGAGGTCCAGCGGTACAGTACCCATGCAAGTGAACTCGATAGAAGGATGAGGGTCAGTCGCGCGAGCAACGCGCCCCCAAGAGCATGCGGCACTGCGATGAGCAATGGGATACCGATTGAATGCATGCTGTAGCCATTTTTGAGCGTATCTGCAGAAGGGACGCTCTGGGCAGTCCCACGCTCTGCGAGTGATTGGGCGAGTGCGACGTAGCGTGGTTCATCCCCAAATCGAGTGGCAGCATCGAGGGGCTCGCAGGCAACATTAACATGACGGCAGAGGTCTGAGCCCTGATCTGCGAGCACTCGACCAAACGCCAAAGCTACACAACAGCCAAAAATCAGCAGGCTCACCCATCGTACGGACTTCTTGCGCAGTCGCAACCCGGGCCACGTCGCTGGCATCAGAATGAGCAAAATCCCGAAGACAATCGTCATGACCAGCAACGGATCCCAATAGAGCAGACATCCCGCGCTGTACACCAAGACATACCGCAGTGTCAGCCACCATGTTGAAACAGACGCTCCCAGCAACAGCCCCACCAACAGACAGCCGACAAAAAGCAGGAGCGACCGACGTTCCGCCTGCCGGTCCCAGGATGGCACTGGCGTCGTAGAGCGTAATAATCGTGTCGCACGCACCTGGAGCTCAGCGAGTGCGATGCTGTGTGGTTGCCCGTTGATGTCGGCAGGGGCTGGGGTATGAAAAGAAAAGGTAGGAACCAGACTATCATTCCACGGTGAAAGTCTCCCGAGGAGGTGATAATGACGATACAAACCGGCTTGCAGTCGGATGGCGGGTTGGTTTTGTTCATCAATCGTCACGGTGAGCGTCGTAGGCGAAAAACTCGCCGCATGCATGTGAATGACAAACCATTCTGCATAAAACTCAGGGAGATGAACCGGGATACGCGGGGCA
>CAIPUQ010000096.1 GCA_903868295.1 uncultured Roseiflexaceae bacterium | reverse complement strand
GGGCGAGGTCGTCATGCCCCGCGAAGCGGGGTACTCGCCCGCCGATCAATCAGGGGCAGGATGCCATCACGGTTGTCGGGGACGCGATGCCATGACGGGGTGGGCAGGGGCGAGGTACACCTCGCCCGCTGAATAAAACACAGGCGCGACAATTGTTAACATACATTCAAATCACCGCAGCATTTGCCCGATGGCCCCACAGGCAGCAATCGCCAGCACAATCAAGAACCCAATTGTTTTGCCGAGTGCGCGTGCACCAGCTTTTTTGTACCCACCACGGCGGTATCGTATAGATAAATCCTCTCACAATGAAAATGCGCCGAACTTCGTCCAGGAGAGCATCAGGTGTATATACGTAATGCGTTATGTGTTGAATATTTTCATTATAGATAAAAAAGAACGGGCGAATCTCGTAGTCTGCAGTGCTACGATGTGGTCGAGCAGTTGTACACTCCTACGCTGAGGATTGTCCACACGTGGTTGGTACAATACAAAGACACAGATGAATTACGTCACAATGCCGACTTCGGCCAGAGGAACCATGTATGATCCTTGCAGATTCATTCCTCCAGAGTGTCAACACACTGACGCAGCAAGAGCGCGGTGCAATCATGACCGCGATGTTCCTCTACGATTCGGATCCGACGCATCCGAGTCTGAGCGTGCATCAAATAGACCGCGTGGCCGACAAGCGCTTCCGCTCGGTGCGTGCCTCTTCGGACCTGCGTGTCATCGTCCATCTGCTCGACGGGCAGTCCCTCGTTTGCTATGCAGGCCATCACGATGATGCCTATGAATGGGCACGCCGGCGACAGATTGTCAGTCACCCCGCGAGTGGGAGCATCAGTATTGTCGTGATTCCCGAGGTGGTGCAACCGCCCGCGCCACAGGTATACCGCCCAAATCCGCAACCGACTACACCGTTGTTTGGACACGTCACTGACGACATCCTGTTGCGCTGCGGACTGACTCCCGAACAGCTTCCGTTTGTGCGCGCGGTCAGCGACGAAGACCAGCTGCTCGTGCTCTGTGAAAGTTTGACCGGTGAGGTCAGCGAGCTCTTGTTGAATCTCTATGGTGGTGTCCTGCCGCCGCTGCCGGTAGTCGCACTAACGCATACCGATCCGTTCACCCATCCCGATACGCTGCGGCGCTTCATGACGGTCAATTCGCGTGAAGAGCTCGAGGCTGCCATGTCTGACAGCTGGGAATCATGGACGGTCTTTTTGCACCCTACCCAACGGGCCTTGGTGAACCGCACGTTCAACGGCCCGGCACGGGTGGCTGGGAGTGCTGGTACCGGCAAAACGGTCGTTGCCCTGCATCGTGCGGTGCGCATGGCACGGCAATCGCCCGGTGAGCGGGTGCTGCTGACAACGATTTCGGACCCACTCGCCCGTGCGCTCGAGCAAAAACTGACCATTCTGCTGGCCAGTACCCCGCATGTGCGCGAGCAAATCGAAGTGCTGTCGATTGATGCGGTTGTCAAGCAATTAGCGCGTCGCATCGGCGTTCCTGCAGCCCTACCGCTCGATCCACTGCTCCTCGAGAAGCTGATGTTCGTCGAACAACGCAACGTGCCACGATTCAATCTAGAGTTCCTCCTCGGCGAATGGCACAGCGTGGTGGATGCATGGCATATTCGTGACTGGGAAGGGTATCGTACCTTCAAGCGCTTGGGCCGCATGCGCCGTTTGAACGAAGCAGCCCGGCGCGATATCTGGCAGGTGATGGAACGTATCATCGCCGCCATTGGCACCAATGGCGTACGCACCAGCGCCATGTTATATAGCGAGGTGACCCGCCAGATTGCGACGCAACCGACCCGCTATGCTGCGGTCATCGTCGACGAGTGTCAGGATTTGACGCCGTACCACCTGCGATTTTTGGCGGCGTTGATGACCGACCGTTTGGGTGGATTGTTCTTTAGCGGTGACACCGGCCAGCAGATTTTTCAGACACCTTTTTCGTGGAGTTCTGTAGGTGTGGACATCCGTGGTCGTTCGAGCCTGCTCAAAATCAACTACCGCACGTCGCATCAAATCCGCCGTTTGGCCGATACCCTGCTGGATGACGAGATAACCGATGTCGATGGCAATCCCGAAGCGCGTGGGGGCACGCATTCGGTGTTCAGTGGACCCAAGCCCGAGTTCATCCAGGCCCCTACTATCATCGCCGAGGCGCAGGCCGTTGCTGAGTGGATTCGGCA
This sequence comes from uncultured Roseiflexaceae bacterium, assembly GCA_903868295.1. Classification (GTDB taxonomy): domain Bacteria; phylum Chloroflexota; class Chloroflexia; order Chloroflexales; family Roseiflexaceae; genus UBA965. The sequence continues at coordinate 572 of CAIPUQ010000096.1, read as the reverse complement.
GCGGATTGGCAGCGGCATTCCTGCACACGAGATATGCATCATCGTGCGTTCGCAGTCCCAATTGGCTCGTGCGCAGGCGGCTGCCCAAGAATCTGGCACTGCATATGTGTTGCTGGACGATAATGTAGCCGTTCCGCCCGGCAAAATTCCATTGCTGACGATGCACATGGCCAAAGGACTCGAGTTCCGATCCGTGGTGATTATGGCCTGCGACGCCGATGTCATTCCCGACATGTCCCGCTTTTATAGCGAGGACACGAGTGAAATCCAAGCACTCAATGCCAGCGAGCGTCAACTGCTCTATGTGGCGATGACCCGTGCCCGCGACGAGCTCGTGGTCAGTTCGGCCGGGCTGCAGTCGGAGTATATCGTCGATTTGGATACCGTTGCAGCACGCAGCAAGCTGTAGGAATCAATTTTCAGGTGAAGTGCCTTGAACTGATCACTGGTACCTGCACACTGATAACTCTGTTGCTCGCTCCTACGGTTTCTCTGCGACCTCTGTCTCGCTGTGGCTCTGCGTGATCGTGGTGTGATGGACACTGATCACTGGTACCTGCACACTGATCGCT
>CAIPUQ010000095.1 GCA_903868295.1 uncultured Roseiflexaceae bacterium | reverse complement strand
GACTTTGCCGCGCGTCATCGGGAGTGCGTAGTAGTTCATCGACCCGACAGAACAGAGCTTCTGAATAATCGGCAAATCTTGTTGGACAGCGTAGTAATTCGTATACGTTTGTGCTCCAGCCGTACAATTTGTCGGGATGACGGGCGATGTCGTTGGGGTAGGAGTATTGGTTGGTGCCACGGTACCGGTTGGGGTCGCCGTTGCAGGCTCGGAACCAATGTAGAAGAAAAAATTAACCGACGCCGTGTCACCGGTGACCGTTGCTTTGATTGCCGTACAGGTGCTCTGTGACACAGTGGCATTGGCGATTATCTGGACGGGGAAGATTTTGGTGGCGAGGGGCGAAATGTCGACTGCAGAGAAGCCTTTGTTGATAGACGCGACGCCCGAACAGGTGCCCGTCAGTGTCAGATCCACGCCATTCAGCGTCAGCGTACTACTATTGTTGGTGACGCGTGCATAGACGGTGAGAATCTGACCAGCAGTCAGGACTGCATCGTTGCTGTACGTACCACCTGCAGCGTCATCGACCTGGATAATCGCCGCACTGCCCGCATAGGCAGCAGGGATTGGTGCAAGCATATACGACGCCAGCAACACGAATACGAGTGTTGCAACGGTAAGGAATTGTGGAGGTGTGCGTGTAGCCATGGTGATTTCCCTTGCACGTGGTGCATGCGAACGAGGGTTCGGGTACGATACTATTTGAAATAGTATATCATACGCAATACATGATAGAAGCCCCGTGTTTGTGTGCAAAGGGGATTGCATGTTGGCAGGTTTTGATTTGTTGTGGCGACTGTTTGCGGTGTTCACCAAGGTCGCCCTGTTGTCGTGGGGCGGTGGCCCTGCGTCGATGGCGTTGATGCAACGGATGTCCGTTGCCGAAGGGTGGAGTACGCCGCCAGAGTTCGCCGATGCCTTAGCGGTCGGCAACGCACTGCCTGGCCCGATAGCACCGCAGGTAGCGGCATACATCGGATACAAAGTCGCTGGCCTGTCTGGGGCATTTGCCGCGGTATTGGGTACCGTTGGCCCGACCACGATTTTGATGCTTGTGATGATCGTGGCGTTCTTTCAAATCAAAGACTCACCGGTGGTTGCGGCCATGCTCAAAGCGGTACGCCCCGTCGTGGTGGGATTGTTGCTGTGGACGACGTACGATATTGCCCGTTCGGTGTTTTGGAAGCAGGGTATGGCGCTCGGCGACCTGTGGATGCGGTGGGATGGGTTGATTATCGCCCTGCTCACATTTGCCATTCTGACGTTTACCAAAGTGAACCCGGCATACATTGTGCTCGGCTCTGCGGTGCTGGGCTGGCTCGTCTATACCCGACGGTGACGCCCTGTATGGGTAGAGAGTGGATCGAATCACGGTGACGCCACATTTGCCGACCGACGCACAACCGCACTCCGTACCTGATCATGCATGGCCATGGTGGCTGGTTACTGGTCCACATCACCCGCGCTGGCAATGGGTCCTGGTCTGCGTGGCGGCCCTGTGTTGCACGATTGTCATGACCTGGCCCGTCGCACTCTCGTTGGGTGATGGGGTGATGACCACGCCGGAGCGGACCGTCAATCCCGACCTTGGCCAAAACGTCTGGAACGTCTGGCATTTCGCGGCCACTTGGCGTGATGGCGACCCGCTGTGGTCGCGTCTGGTTGCCGCCCCGTTGGCAATCAACATGGCGACCCAATCGTATGGCCTGACGAATCTGGTCCTGACCCTCCCGATTGCGCTCATTGCAGGGCCAATGGTAGCGGCAAATAGCATTATCTTGCTGGGGTTTTGGGCCGGGATAGTGTTGATGACGGTGCTCGCGGTGCGGGTGACTCGGTCGTTGCCGCTGGCATTTGTGTTGGCGTGTGTCTTTGTCCTGTCGCCCGCGCACCTCAAAAACATCGAATGGGCAGCCGACGAAAACGCAGCTCTGCAGTGGATTGTGCTGGTCCACTTGGCCGCCGTCTGGTGGCTCCGACAGCCCGATCTGCGCCGCGCTAGTGTGCTTGCACTGGTCATGATTGTGGTGTCGTTGGCGAGTGGGTATTTTGGGTTGTTCGGTGTCGTCTATGTAGGGTTATTGACGTTGGCGACACTGTGGGCAATCCCGGTACGGCGCTGGCGGGGAGCAGTGCTCACGAGCGGCGCTGCGGTTGTGGTGTTCTGGGCAGGGGTCATGGCGGTGCTCAGCAGTGATCTGACGAACCCACTCATGCGCGCCGGCGTGCATTGGGATGCGGCCCAGGTCAGCATCGGCGGTACCGAAGGGTTACGCGACTGGGTGATGCGTCAAACCATATGGTTACACGTCGTCTCGGTGGCAGATTTGATTACTCCGCTCCGCAACCACCCACTATGGGGGAATGTGCCGATGATTGCGCAGGTACGCCATCCATCCGAAATGGG
>CAIPUQ010000094.1 GCA_903868295.1 uncultured Roseiflexaceae bacterium | reverse complement strand
TGCTCAATGCACTGTGTGGTCGTGTCACACCCGGCGAACGCATCATCACCGTCGAAGACATCGCCGAATTGCGACTCCAAACCGAACACGTGCTGCGTTTTGAGTCACGCCCCGCCACCTACGACGGCACGTTAGAGGTCGGTCTTTCTACATTGCTGCGCAGTGCCTTGCGCATGCGACCGGATCGCTTCGTGCTTGGGGAGGTGCGTGGTAATGAGGCACTCGACATGTTGACGGCGATGAATACCGGCCACCACGGTTCGTTGGCCACTTGCCATGCCAACTCACCCGACGACGCCTTGCGCCGGATCGAGTCGATGGTGTTGCAGGCTGCACCGCAATGGCCGCTGCCCGCCGTGCGCGAGCACCTGCAGGCTGCTGTTGACATCATCGTGCACGTCGAGCGCTCGCCGAACGGCCATCGGCGTGTCAGCGAAATCACCGAAGTGTCAATGCGACCAGATGTATTGGGCACCAAAACACTCTGGACTCAAGGCGCCGCAACCGCCCGACTTTCACGCGGGCGCGGCTGACCGCCATGTTGTTTGTGGTGGTTGGGGTATGTGCCTGGACCACCACGAGCGTGGTCTTGGCTCGACATGTGATCGAGCCCTACTTTTTTCGGCGGTTAGTAAGACGACGCTTGACCCCACGTCGGGTAGCCCGGCAACGGCCACTATTGCCTACCCGGCGCCGCGCAGCTCAACCTCTACCAAGTGAACGTCACGCCAATGCACTCGATGCCATCGGGCGTGAACTACGACTTGGCTCTTCGCTTCATGCTGCCGTCATCGCTGTGGTTGAGCGTCAGCAAATTACCGAATGGCAGTGGTTGTCTGATGCGAGTCGAGAAGGACACATGTTGGGTGCCGTCATCCGACTCAACGATTCGCTGAATGATGCGAGCCCGGATGCTGCGCCCGACTTGGCACTTCGCGCAATCGCCGTGGCCAGCGAAGGGGGCGACGCCGTACATGCCGTTGAGGCTGCTGCCCGCACACTGCGAGTCACCGCAGCAATTACGGCCGAGTCAACAACCGCCGTTGCACACACGAAGGCATCCATCAACGTGCTGACCTGGGTGCCACTAGCACTCGCCACGTGGCTGATTGCCCGCGATGAACGGGCTCGCGCATTTTTTGTTTCAACTGCCGGCATTGCGTGTCTACTTATCGGGGTTTCGCTGCACTGGGTGGGGCGCCGTTGGGTGCAACGTTTGGCCGTGAGTGCAGCGCGAGTCAACTCTGATGTGCCCGACTTTGTCGATGTGGTCTCGGTGTATCTGCGCTCAGGGCAGCCCCCGGCCCTGGCATTTCTGCATGCGAGCGACACCGCACCTGGCACGGTTGGCGTCGCGGCCCGAGCAGTTGCCGAGCGCATTCACAATGGCGAGCGCTTTGTGGATGTGCTCACCTCGTCGCGTAGTGAGTTTGGGCTGCATGCACAACCCATGATTGACGCACTCATTGACACCGAACGTGACGGCCTGGCACCCCGTGAACTTTTTGATCGACTCGCCACTGACGCCCACGCACAACGGCGTCGTGATGCTGACATGCGGATTCGTGCACTCCCCGTTCGTCTCACCCTGCCCCTTGTCGGATGCATTTTGCCGGCATATGTTCTGCTTGCCGTTGTGCCGCTGCTCGCGAGTCAATTGTCGTCGGTCAATCTCGACCTGCCATAACTACCCGAAGGAACCACGATGTTTTTCCACCGCGCAAAGTCAACTGCTGCAGCCTCGCCCCGCCCACCGCGCAGCGACCCTGGCCAGGCCACCACCGAATATGCACTCGTGCTGATTGGTGCCGCGGTGATTGCCCTCTTGGTCGTGGCGTGGGCTACTGATGGCGGTGGCGCTGGTCGCATCGGCGAATTATTCGAAAGTGTGCTGTCGAATGTGCTCAGTCGTGCCGAAACCATCGACGAATGATCGAGGCCAAGCAACGGTTGAGTTTGCTCTGCTCCTGCCGTTGTTTGTGTTGCTCATCATTGCCATCTTTGATGCCACGGCAATCGTGCGCGACCAACTGTTGGTTGACCTCCTGGCCCGTGACGCAGCACGACACGCCAGCCAAGCCGACAGCCGCGATGCAGCACAACAACGCGTGACAGAGGTCGTCGTGGCTGCAGGTCGCAGCGACGCACGATGGAACATTGAATTCGGTGAAGAAACTCTCACTGTGCAAATAACTCTCATACCCCGCGCATCACTGACTGCAACCTCACTGCGATGGCTGGGTGCATCTAACGGCGTCATGGGAACCGCAACCTTCGCTACCGAATACGACATCGACGAGGGGTAGCGTCGGCGCAATGGCGCAGACCGAAACCATTTGGGTGTTCGGTGACCAACTCAACCGTGCAATTG
>CAIPUQ010000093.1 GCA_903868295.1 uncultured Roseiflexaceae bacterium | reverse complement strand
ACCATCCCGTGGTTGTGCGCCCATCCATCCAAAAAGAGCCCGCCCACAAACCATACAAATGCAGGCATCAGAAGCCAGTGGCCTACGATGGGGCGACTCACGGCAGCGGCGAACCACTGAACGGGCGCGTGTATTCGGATGGGTGTCATACGGTGCCTCCGGATTGTCGATACTGTACCGTGCAGAGTGCGGTGGCGACGCACGCACTCAAGACACACACGCCGAGCCACGCGGTCATATCCCACGCAAGCCTCGTCGTCAGATGGAGCGTACCAAAGTAGCCAACCACGCACAGCAACACCGTGGCAAAAACCGTCAATCTCGGTGCAGTTGGGCGGAGGATACGCAGCCCCTCAAACAGCAATCCACACAGCAACAACAGTGGTACAAAGCGCATGTTGGTACTGAGCAGCGCTTGTGAGAGAGCAAACATCGTTAACCCCATCACCGCCACGCCACGTAGTGATTTGCGCTGCGTCGTCTGCCGCAGTGCCAATGTCAGACTTGCAACAAAAACAAGCATACCCGTCGTTGCTTGGCCAATAACGCGGTCGCCACCACTAAAGCTGTCTGCATAGACTGCAACAAACGGCGACCATGTTGCACACACTGCCCACACAATAATCAATGGTCCATATAGTGCCACTGCATTTGTTACCATGGCGCGTGGCTGTGGCGTCGTCATGCTCCCAAGAATCCAGGCGATGAACGCAACCGTGAGGACATGAAAGGGCTGCATCATGCTCAATATCCGGTAATCAGAACCTTGAACATACTGCACCAGCACATTGAGGAGTGCACAACCCAACAGGCCCCCTCGAGCACCGAACACCAGACGTGGAGAAACGTGCGTTTGCGGTGACCACACGTACAGCGCCGCCAAACAAAGCGCGAGTGCACTCAAGATATGTAACTCAGCAGCCCATGCGAGCGGTACTGATCTATTAACGATTACCATTGACTCGTACACTGTCATACATATGCAGAGCACTGCCACGGCGAGCTGTAGTCGCGAATCGATTGTTCGCATAAGGCCCTCATAAGATGAATACTCGATTATACCAGTCAACCCGGTAGTCGATGCATCTATGGGCGGATCGCTAATATGGGCGATGCCATCCTGCAGTCCGACACACCGTAATGAGGGTTGTTTCGTCGCATTCGAGGGTTGCATAGATCTTGCGCACGCCTGAACGTACCGTATCGACACTAATAAAAAGAGATTTCGCAATTTCTGTATACGGCATCCCGCTCAGTAAGCAATCAAGGATTTGCAGACAACGTATGTCGAGTGGAGGTGTATACCCCGTGTGTATGTCACGTAAACGGCGTAATATCGATGCCATAAATGGGTCGTCACTCGACATCGGCGGGACGTCTTCCATGTTTTCGGGTTGTGGTTTCTTTTTCATGGTGCGTTCCTTTCGTTGCTCTGGCGAATGCGCACACTATAGCAATTTTTGTAAAAAATGACAATAACAGCACTGCGCATCACGCAAAAAACAATCGCTACATGAGACTGTCTTACAGGTCTGCATTGCCCATTGGGGGGGCTCCGTGGTACTATTTATACACAACACACATCTTCTTCAGCGGCGAAGACGATCAATCGCATCGACGAGGAGCGACATGAACACACCGACCCCATTTGAACAAACTGCTATTTGGGCTGTATTCGGCATGGCATTGCTGGGTATTGCATACGCATTCGTGTTGCGTGCCCAAATTCTCTCCCAAGATAAAGGCACAGCCCGCATGCAAGAAGTGTGGGGCTTTATCCGAGCCGGTGCAAACGCCTATTTATCGCGCCAATTCCGCACGATTGCATTACTGATTGGGATATTGACGGTCGTGCTCGGTGCAAGTGTCTTGATTATCCCCCCATCGCACGAAGCGGTCATCCGTTTCGGTTCTGTCGATGCAGCGACACAGTGGGTCGCTTGGGGACGCGCGTTGGCCTTCTTGATGGGATCACTTTTTTCGTACACGGTTGGGTATGTCGGGATGAACGTCGCCGTCGAAGGCAACGTACGTGTCGCTGCTGCAGCGAGGCTCGGCTATAATCCTGCGCTCCAAGTCGCATATCGATCGGGGAGTGTCACCGGTATGCTCACGGTGGGTCTTGGGTTGCTGGGTGGTACCATCATCTTTTTGGTGTTCGGTATTAGCGCCCCCGATGCGTTACTCGGCTATGGATTTGGTGGTTCGCTCATAGCATTGTTCATGCGCGTGGGTGGTGGCATCTATACCAAAGCCGCCGATGTCGGGGCTGACCTTGTCGGTAAAGTCGAAGCAGGTATTCCCGAAGACGACCCACGCAATGCCGCCGTCATCGCAGACCTGGTCGGTGACAATGTCGGTGACTGTGCCGGCATGGCCGCCGATGTGTTCGAAAGCTTCGAGGTAACGACGGTATCGGCTCTGATCCTCGGCCTCGTCTTGGGCGATGCCATGCTCGGCACGATTGGTGATGGTCAGTACGACCTTCGCTTTGTGATTTTTCCCTTGTTGCTCCGTGGCATCGGGGTGCTGGCCTCGGCAATAGGCAATCTTATTGTTCGGACCGACGAGACCAAGCGCGATGCCTTAGGCGCAATGGATCGTGGACTCTACCTCTCTGCCGCCATCGCCATCACCGGTTTTGCGGCCATCACGCAGGTCTATATGATTGACCCCGTCAGCGGTACTGTCGATTGGAAGCCCTTCCTGGCTACCGTTTCGGGCATATTCTTGGCCATCGGGTTGGGGAAACTCACCGAGTACTACACATCGACCAAATATGGACCCGTCCAAGAGGTAAGTGCCGCTTCCGAAACAGGTGCAGCCACAAACATTCTTTCTGGCACCGCACTCGGGATGGAGTCGAGTACCTACTCTGCAATCGTCATCGCAGGTGCAATTTTTGTCTCTATCCTTATCTATGGGAGTGCTGCTGCTGATCTGATTCACGTCCTCTATGGCGTGGCACTGACTGGTATCGGCATGTTGACATTGACCGGCAACACGATTTCGATGGATTCGTTCGGCCCGATTTCGGACAATGCAAATGGTATCGGCGAAATGTCGAATCTCGAAAAATCTGCCCGCGACGTCATGGATGACCTCGACGCCGTCGGGAACACCACCAAGGCCGTTACCAAAGGCATTGCTATTGGATCTGCAGTCATCGCCGCAGTGGCCCTGTTTGGGTCCTACATCAGCGATGTCGGCAAGGTCCAGGCTGCGCTCGGATACGCCCAACTCACCGCTATCAATGTGGCTTCCCCTGCGGTCTTCATCGGCCTGCTCATCGGCGGTGCCGTACCCATGCTTTTCTCATCGTTGATGATTCGGGCGGTGGCACGAGCTGCAGCCGAGATCGTCACTGAGGTGCGTCGGCAGTTCAAAATCCCCGGCATCATGGAGGGAACGGTCATCCCCGACTACGCACGGGCTGTTAGTATCTCGACGAGCGCCGCCCAACGTGAACTACTGGGTATCGGCATCATGGCCGTTGCCATCCCCGTCCTCGTGGGATTCGGCTTGGGCATCGAAGCGTTGGGAGGGTTCCTCGCCGGTGTAATCTTGTCGGGTCAGTTGCTGGCCGTCTATCAATCGAATGCCGGTGGCGCATGGGACAACGCCAAGAAGCACATCGAAGAAGGCCATCATGGCGGCAAGCACTCCGAACCACACAAGGCTGCGGTGGTCGGTGATACTGTCGGTGACCCGCTCAAGGACACTGCTGGTCCCGCGCTGAACCCGATGGTCAAAGTCATGAACTTGGTGTCGTTGATTATCGCGCCGATTATCGTCTCGACACGACCGATGGATGCACCGATGACGCCATCGCTCATTGCATTGCTGGCTCTCAGCATGTGTGGCCTCGTATGGTCAATCTGGCGTTCGAAACAACCAACGCACACTGCATAAGACACAAAAATCCCGGTCGACTATGTCGACCGGGATTTTTATCTCCCCAAGCACATCGCGCCATCTGCTTGGGGAGAGTTTTGTTACGAAAACACAGCGTCGGGAAAAACCCTAGGCGCGTGATCCACGGCGCTGATTCTGAAAGCAATCATCGCAGTAAACGGGCTTGTTATTGCGGGGTACGAATGGAACAGTTGCTTCTTTGCCACAACCTGCGCATACGGTTGCGTATTGTTCGCGGGGTCCGCTGCTAGCGGAACGATCGCGGTACCCGCCACCCATGCTGTCGCCGCGCCCATTCATCTGGGACTTGCGTGACTGCCGGCATGGCAGACAACGAGTTGGCTCGTTGGTGAAGCCCTTCTGGGCGTAGAATTCTTGTTCGCCGGCGGTGAATACAAATGGTTCACCACAATCGCGACAATTCAGTGTCTTGTCAGCGTAGCTCATCGCTAGCTCTCCTCTTGTCTCCAAGGTTGGTACTTCCAATGGGATGTCTGGTATGCGCGGACCAGGGAGTGGTTTGTCCTGTACGCAACAAATGAAGCCCCGAGGGGATAAACACTTGGACGTATTGAGTAACACCCAGCTCATATGAGCAGTGTAGCATAGCTTTTAATGATTTGCAATAGTGTCTTTTATCTACACGACAATTGTTGCATTGTGACAAAAGATACATACCGTTAATTGTTTACATGCTGTTGTGAATGTGATTTGTTTACCTCCACACGAAACGTCAAATGGATTCTGTGTGGATCAAAAGCAACAATCCGTCTGTGATGGT
>CAIPUQ010000092.1 GCA_903868295.1 uncultured Roseiflexaceae bacterium | reverse complement strand
GATTGAGCATGCTTCTCAAAAAAGCCGGGATTGAGCACAATGTCCTCAATGCCAAGCAGCACGAACGCGAAGCAAACATCATCGCCCAGGCCGGTCGCAAAGGGACAGTCACCATTGCTACCAACATGGCTGGTCGTGGCACGGACATCCTGTTGGGGGGCAACCCAGATGGTCTGATCGAAGAAATCCTCGTCGAACAGCGCATCCCGGCCACCGACGCCACCCCAGAACAGCTGGCTGCCGCCCTGGCCGAAGCCAAACATCGTACCGAATCCGGTCGCCAAGAAGTCGTCGCGGCCGGCGGCTTGCATGTCATCGGCACCGAACGCCACGAAGCACGCCGCATCGACAACCAGTTGCGCGGTCGTGCTGGTCGTCAAGGCGATCCCGGGTCGACACGTTTTTATCTGGCCCTCGAAGACGAGCTGATGCGCCGCTTTGGTCCGATGGACCGTGTCAAATCACTGATGGAGCGCCTGGGTGTCGACGACGATGTGCCCATCGAGGCAGGCCTCATCAACAAATCCATCGAAAACGCCCAGACCCGTGTCGAAGGCTACAACTTCGATGTGCGCAAGCACACCGTCGAGTTCGACGATGTGATGAACCAGCAACGCACCATCATCTATGGCGACCGCCGTGCGATTTTGGATGGCGAAAACCTGCGTGAGCGCGTCCTCTCCATGCTCTGCGACGAAGTCGATTCGTTGGTCGCCCAACATCTCGGCGACGACCCCGACGAATGGGATCTGGCGCCGTTAATGCGGCCATTGCGCACGGTCAACCCGTTGTTGCCCGCTGGCATCGAAGAGGAACTCATCGATTTGTCGCGCGACGAAATCATCGAAGAGCTCCATGAACAACTCGAACATGCCTATACCGTGCGTGAAAACGCTGTGGGCATCGACGCCATGCGCTACGTCGAACGACGTATGATGTTGGGCATCATCGACCGCCATTGGACGGATTATCTGACGGGCATGGAAGACCTGCGTCAAGAGATTGGCTTGCAGGCAATCGCACAACGTGACCCCCTCGTCGAATACCGGCGCGCGGCATATACGTTGTTTGACCAACTCAAAGCCAACATCGAACGTGACGTGGTCTATCAAATCATTCATGTCTCGTTCCAATACGAACAAACGTTGCGCCAGATCGAGGCCGAACAGCTCAAACGATTGATGGCTGCCCAACAAGCACAGGTCGAAGAAGCCCCCGCACCAGACGCACCCAAGACGGTGCGCAACGATGTGAAACTCCCCGGGCGCAACGATCCCTGCCCATGTGGGAGCGGCAAGAAGTTCAAAGTCTGTCACCTCGGCCGTGAGCAAGAGTTGATTGCGCTGATGTCCAAAAAGCCGGTCACTGCGGTCAGAGGTATCGACGCCAAAGTGATTCGTGGCAAGCAGAAGTAGCTATATTCGATAGAGTCGTCGGTGTCACCGACACTCCCAAGGAGAGTTCATCCATGGCTGAAGTTCGACCACGTCCTGTCTTGTTGACGATTCTCGATGGTCTCGGTGAACGCACCGATCTCGTCGGCAACGCAGTCAAGCAAGCCCGCACGCCGAATCTCGATCGCTGGCGCTCGAGCTGCCCGACGACCCTGATTTATGCTGCGGAGAAGCATGTGGGATTACCGCCTGGCCAAATGGGGAACTCCGAAGTCGGTCACCTCAACCTCGGCGCAGGTTTTGTGGTGATGCAAGATATCACCCGCATCGACAGCTGTATCGAAGACGGTAGCTTCTTCCACAACGACGCTTTTCTCAATGCCGTTGCGCATGCCCGTACCAACAACAGCAACATCCATGTCATGGGGTTGTTGGGCAATGGCGGCGTACACAGCCATATCGCCCATCAGAAGGCGTTGCTCGAATTCGCAAAACGCGCTGGAGTGAAGCAAGTCTATTTGCACGTCTTTACCGACGGGCGGGATGCGTTGCCACGGAGCGGGGCGGGTTTTCTGAATGAGCTTGAAGCCGCCATCCAGAGCATCGGCATCGGCAAAATCGCTTCGGTCACCGGTCGGTACTATGCAATGGACCGTGACAAACGGTGGGAACGGACCCGCATGGCCTACGAAGCCATGGTCTTTGGGATCGGCGAACACGTCGCCTCTGCAGCAGATGCAATTCAGCATGCGTATGCAGCCGATGTCACCGACGAATTCATCAAACCCGCAGTCGTTGTGGATGCGAGCGGCAATCCCGTTGCTACCATCAACGCAGGCGACGCCATCATCGGCTTCAACTTCCGCGCTGACCGTATGCGCCAAATTACCCGCGCATTCGTCATGCCAGACTTCGACGGGTTTGCACGGCCGTTCTTGGGGAATGTCTACTACGTCTGTATGACCGAGTACGAAAAAGACTTGCCCGTGGTTGTGGCATTCGCCAACGACGATGTGGCGGTACCACTCGCTAAAGTCATTTCTGACGCTGGATTGACGCAACTCCACGCCGCCGAAACCGAGAAGTACCCGCACGTGACGTTCTACTTTAACGGCGGCCGCGAAGTACCGTTCCCCGGCGAACAGCGCTTTATGGTGGCTTCGCCCAAAGTCGCCACCTATGACCTCCAGCCCGAGATGAGCGCTGCTGCGCTCCGTGACGGGATCCTCGAGGCCATCGCCGCCGACACGTACGACGTCATCATCGTCAACTTCGCCAATCCCGACATGGTCGGTCATACCGGGGTCATCCCGGCAGTCATCACCGCAGTCGAGACGGTCGATCAATGCGCCGGTGCACTCGTTGCTGCGGTTGTCGCCAAAGGCGGCGTCGCAATCGTGACCGCCGACCACGGCAATGCCGAATACATGATCGACGAAGCAACCGGCGGACCGTTCACCGCACATACTATCAATCAGGTACCAGTTATCCTCGTCGCTCCAGATACCTCGCCCTATGCATCGGTCACGCTGCGCAGTGGTGGCCGCCTGAGCGACATTGCTCCGACCATCCTCGATATGTTGGGGCTCGACAAAGCACCACAAATGACCGGGACTTCGCTCATCACGCGCCCTGCATAACCCCGATACACCGAAAACCTCTCACAGGCTGGTATTCACAACAGTGATGCCAGCCTGTGCGTATATAATCGTACGCACACACACAAATAGCGAGGCGATGATGCAACGACTCTGGTACACCAAACCCGCAGACACCTGGGTCGAAGCACTGCCCATTGGCAATGGCCGTGTCGGTGCCATGGTCTATGGCGACCCGATGCACGAACGCTATGCGCTCAACGAAGACACATTTTGGTCCGGTGCGCCGATCGATGGTGTACATACGGATCGCACCGCCGACCTTGCCATCATCCGGTCACTACTTGCCGCTGGCGACATGCACGCTGCAGAGCGCCACGCCGAAGCCACGTTGATCACCCGCTGGACCCAGTCGTACCTGCCGCTGGCAGAGATGCAGCTGACGACGCTCCTGACCCATCCCGTCACCGAATACGTCCGCGACCTCGATCTGGCAACAGCCACCGCTTCGACGACGTTTGTCAGTAATGGCGTCAAATACCTGCGCCGCTCGTTTGTGAGTATCCCTGATGACGTCTTGGTCATCCACTATGACGCTGATACCCCGGGGCAGTTATCACTCAGCATCGGGCTGACCAGCAACTACACGCTCACCCATACGGTCAACAAACGCACGATCACCCTCATCGGCGCAGCCCCGTTACATGTCGAACCAAATTATGTCAATACAGACACCCCGTTTGCCGGCCTCGGCGGTGGGATGCGCGCATGCACCATGGCACATATCGACTCGCACGACGGGGTTTTGAGCACGGACGAATACGGGATACACGTAACCGATGCGACGCACTGCACGATTATCGTCAGCGCGGCGACAAGCTTCG
>CAIPUQ010000091.1 GCA_903868295.1 uncultured Roseiflexaceae bacterium | reverse complement strand
TAGATATCAGTTATCAGTTAGTAGATATCAGTTGTTTGTTTCAGTGGAGTTTCAGCGCAGTGTCCGGAGCAATCCGGCGCTGCGCTTTGATGTGTGACTGAAAACTGAAAACTGCTAACTGCTAACTGTGTTGCAGTGTCCGGAGCAATCCGGTGCTGCGCTTTGATGTGTGACCGAAAACTACTAACTGATAACTGATAACTGATAACTGATAACTGATAACTGACGAGTTATCTGAAAAATAAAGCCACAGTAACACGCCATTAACCCGCCTCAGCTACGGTGTGTGTATTCATGCTGAGAGGATAACATGGCACACACAAAGCGACACATCCCCGTTGCACACATGCATAATGTACGAGATCTCGGCGGCCTAGAGCGCCACGACGGCGGACAGACCGCCCGGAATGTTTTTTGGCGGGGCGATTCCCCCCATGCAATCAGCACTGACGCCATCCGCGATTTTGCTGTCGCAGGGATGACGACCGTTATCGATCTGCGTCAGCCGAGTGAGTGTAGCGCGCATCCGAATCCGTTCCTCCAGCGCGATGGATTTTTGTATCATCATGTCCAGCTCTTTGCGGGAGAATCCCTCCAACACCTGCCCGAAACGCTCCAAGCCTTCTATGTGGCGGTTATCGCACAGTGCGGCACCCCACTTGCTCACATCATCGAGCACTGTGCCGCTGCCCCCGCAGGCGTGTTTTTTCACTGTCAACTTGGCAAAGATCGGACCGGGATTCTGAGTGCTATCTTGCTCCTGCTGGCCGGTGTGTCCGAAGAATCCATCTTGGAAGATTACGCACTCACCGCTGATAGAATCCGTAACCTGACACGCGAACTCACGCTCAATCCACCGGCACACATGAGCCCACAACGGTATCGTGATTTGTTGGCGACACATCCATCCACCCTCTATGTCGTGCTCGAGCACATCCGCATGCAACATGGCAGTATCGCGGCATATCTGCGTGCGGCGGGGTGTTCTGCCTCTGCCATAACGCGCGTGCAAGCGAAAATGTGTTCGCCCAATCTCATGCATGGTGCGTAAATCTTTGTATGCTGTATACCAAAACCCCCTCTGGAGCTAATCACCCAGTCACAGACCGATGACGGTCGCATAAACGAACCATAACGTGGGTTTCGCAACTTGATGACATGAGCAGACTACAGTGTAACCAACATCAGAGAAAACCTGATGGAGTGTACGCTAAAGGAGTCGTCATGCGGAAGTTGTTTAGTTTGCTGTTGATGGTGATGTTTGTAACGGCCTGTGGCGGTGCTGCCCCTGCCGCTGAGCCAACGAAGGCTCCTGAAGTAGTCGCAGAACCCACTGCTGTGCCAGAGCCAACGGCAGCTCCTGAAGAACCAGCAGAAGTCAAGCCCGTCGTCATTGTCTGGTTGCCCAACGAATCAGGCGGCGACCTCGAAGCAGCACGCGATGCGATTGGTGCGATGGTGACCGAGACCCTCGGACGACCGGTCGAACATAAGTTGACCACCGACTACATCATTGCAGTCGAGGCACTGGCCAACGACAACGGCGACCTGGCGTTTTATGGCGCACAGGCGTACATCGAAGCCAAAAACAAGAACAACGCAATCGTACCGTTGATGATCACCAGTGGTGCGTCGGGCACAGCGAAGGATGCTCTGTACCACGCATGGTTTGCAGTGAACAAGGGCGAAGAAGCAGCCTATCAAAAAGACGGTGTATACAGCATCGAAAACATCGCCGGCAAGCGCTTCTCGTTCGTCTCGAACAGCTCGACCTCGGGATTCAAGGTTCCTGCAAAGAACATCGTCACGGTCTTCTCCGCTCAGGATAAGTGGAAAGAGCTTGTTGCAGACGATTTGCTCGAAGGCGGCCCAGATAGCCTGTTCTCAGATGTGCAATTCGGTGGCTCACACCAGGGATCTGCAGTCAACCTGATCTCGGGCAAGTCCGATGTCGCGGTCTTCTGTGACACCTGTGTCGAAAACTACACGGCATTGAGCGAAGGTGAAGCCAACACCGTTGGTTCGACCTACAAAGTCATCGACAAGGCTGCAGAGCCATTCGACAAGTTCCCCGGCAAAGAATTCGTCCTCATCTCGGTCACCCCAGTCCTCAATTCACCGTTCGCCGCTAACGGCAACACGCTGACCGCAGAAGAAATCAAGAAGCTCCAAGACGTAATGACGTCAGACGCTGTTGCAAACAACCCCAAGATTTTTGCAACCAAGGCCGAAATCGAAGCAGGCTACAAGCCCATCTTCAAGAAGACCAAAGAAGAGCGCTTCATCGTCGTCGAAGATTCATTCTTTGATCCGATTCGCGAACTGTCCAAGTAATCTCCCCCAACCCACCGCGGCTGTGCCGCGGTGGGTTCTATCTATACAGTGAGGTACACCTATGCCAGTGCTCCATGTCGAAAACGTCCGTAAGACATATGGTGGCAGCTCCTTCGCGCTCGATGGAGTTTCGTTTTCTATCGAAAAAGGCGAGTTCGTGGCCATCATCGGACCGTCTGGAGCAGGCAAGTCGACTCTCTTGCGGTGTATCAATCGCTTGATTGCGGTCACGTCTGGGACAGTATCCGTCAACGGAACAGACGTTACCAAGGTGTCAAACAGCGGTCTGCGTGTCTTGCGCAGGACCGTTGGAATGATTTTTCAGCACTACAATCTCGTGAATCGACTAACAGTTATCGAAAATGTCCTCCACGGCAGACTCGGCTACAAATCGTCATTGAGTGGTACGTTTGGGCTTTTTTCACATGCCGAAAAAATGCGTGCCTACGAATTGCTCCAAGCAGTCGGCCTTTCGGAGCAAATCTATCAGCGATGCGGTCAATTGAGTGGTGGTCAAAAGCAGCGGGTGGGTATTGCGCGTGCACTCATCCAAGACCCCACACTCATGCTCTGTGACGAACCCATTGCGTCGCTCGACCCCAACGCCGCCAAAATCGTAATGGACACCCTGCGTGACATTAACCAGCGGCTCGGGATAACGGTTGTCGCCAATCTCCACCAGGTCCATGCAGCACGCGAATACGCGCATCGCATCATCGGTGTGAATGCTGGCAAAGTCGTCTTTGATGGTCCGCCATCGTTGTTGACCCTCGAAATTATCCAACAAATCTATGGCAGTGAAGCGCAGGATTTGATGCTCGCAGACGGTGAACTCCATGCGTAGCATCGACTTTTTGATGCGCCAACGGCTCGTGGTTGGTCTGGTCTGCCTCGGTATTCTGATTGCATCGTATGCAGCAGTGGTGGTCACCGAGTACGACGTCGTCAAAGGTTTTCGGTCGATCCCCAAAGCAGTGATATGGAGTAGCGAAAATTTCTATCCTGACGAAAAGTCATTGAAAAGACTCCCCAAAATTATTGCAAAAATGCAAGAAACGCTCGTCACTGCGGTCACTGCAACCACGTGTGCCGCGTTTGTGGGATTTTTGGTGGCTATCCTCGGTGCGAATGCTACCCGGCCACATTGGGTGTTCAGCATTGTGAGTCGCGCGATTGCCAGTCTGTTCCGGAATGTCGATGTTTCGGCGTGGTCGTTGATTCTGTTGTTTTCATTCGGACAGAGCATGTTTACGGGGTATCTCGCACTGTTCTTTGTGACGTTCGGGTTCATGGTGCGCATGCTGATGGAGACGATCGATCTGAGTAGTGCAGACACAATCGAAGCGTTGCGCGCAACAGGTGCATCGCCCAGTGCGGTTATCACGCAGAGCGTCATTCCCACCTGTATGCCGCAATTTGTCAGCTGGACGTTATTCATGATCGAAACAAACATCCGCAGCGCGACGCTGGTTGGCATCCTGACCGGCACTGGGATCGGGAATCTGTTTGATATCTACTACAAAAGTCTCAACTATCACGCTGCGAGTTTGGTCATTGTCGTGATTGTGATTGCAGTGTTGCTTATTGAATCAGTCTCGAATGCGATCCGAAGGGTGGTGTTGCAGTGACTCCTCCGACACAAATGTCCCTCCCACGCCGTCCATTTGACCGCTCCATTGCGCTGATGCGGTTCATTGTGGTGCTCTTGTTTGTGCTCACGCTGTATGGGTTCACAGCCCTCGAGACCGGCGGCGTCAACATGGCAGACGCGTGGAGTATGTTGGCAGACAACGCTGCGACATTGTTCTTTCGGCCAGCACTGGCAAACGTGACGGTCAGCGAATTGCTCGTGTCACTCGGTGTCACCATTGGGTTGGGATTTCTGACCACCGTGTTTGGTGCAGTGATTGGTTTCGGTTTGGCATTGGCAAGTGCCCTCAACATCGCCCCGGTCTGGTTGAGCGTGTTGGTCAAAGGGTTTACGGCCATCGTCCGTGCAATCCCGACCGTATTGTGGGTGCTGATTTTTGCCGTTTCGGCCGGATTGGGGAGCGTGGCTGCTGTGCTCGGCATGACGTTCCACTCGGCAGGATATCTCATCAAGGCATACGCAGAGTCGTTCGAAGACGTGGATGCTGGGAGCATCGAAGCACTGCGTGCGGGCGGCGCTGACTGGTGGCACATTGTCGGCCAGGTGGTCACCCCGTCCGC
>CAIPUQ010000090.1 GCA_903868295.1 uncultured Roseiflexaceae bacterium | reverse complement strand
TCATGACGCGCAAGCGCCTGTTGATTGTAGCAGGAATGACGCTTGCAGTTGTGGCATTCATCTTGTTTTCGCCGTATGGCGTGATGACGCGTTTCGGATTATCGCGTGAAGCATCATCGCTCCAGGGTGATGTCGATGAGATGCGGCGCGTTGAAGATTCGCTTCGAGCTTCGATTCGCCACCTTGAACATGACAGTACCGAAATTGAACGTCTTGCTCGTGAGCGCTACGGCTATATCCGAGAAGGCGAAGAAGTATTCATCATTAAGCGTGATACAACGCAATGAACCGCATTAGTATCGCTCTCGCACTCTGTGTGTTGATCACATCGTGCACAACCCAAAGGAATGCCATGATAACGCCGTTCTCATCTCCAGATGCCGCTGCACCAATCGGACCGTACTCACATGGAGTTCAGTGCTGGGGTAAGATGATTTTCTTGAGCGGACAGATCCCGTTGCGCGCTGACGGAACGATGCTCGAGGGCACGATTCAAGAGCAGACAACGCAGGTGTTTGCCAACATCAAGACAATTCTCGCGTCGCGTGGTGCAATGCTCGAGCATGTGGTCAAGACGACGGTCTTCCTCAAGGACATGAACGACTTCGCGGCTATGAACAGCGTGTATGCTGCAGAGATGGGTGATCACCGTCCAGCACGGAGCGCGGTCGAAGTGGCACGTCTGCCGAAGGACGCCCGTGTCGAGATAGAGGTCATTGCATGTCTACCGTAACAGCGGTATGTGCCTTCGTGCTTCTTTCTTGTTCTGCCCTTGCGCAGACCGACACGTCGAAGGCCCTGACGAAATCACCAACGACGGCCGTACTGTATTCGCTGGCACTGCCGGGGCTCGGGCAGGTCTATACCGAGTCCTACTGGAAGGTCCCGCTGTTTACAGGGACATGTGTGATTGCCGCGTGGCAGTTCTTCCGCAACAACGCCGACTTCCAAGCGACGTCACAGCAATACGACGCTGCGGTGGCTGCCGGCGAGACGTCTCGTGTTACCAATCAGTTATTCGCTCGGCGGGAGGCGTTTCGCGACCGTCGTGATATGTCGGGCGTGATCTTCTTCGTAGCCTACGGCTTAGCGGCGGTTGACGCCTACGTGGGGGCACATCTCTACGATTTTGACGTGTCCGAGAACCTCAGTCTTGGGATCGGGCCCACCCAGTCCCACCTCATGGGTCTGGCAATGCGTCTGTCGTTCTAAGCCCAGAGCAGGCGATTTGGTCTGACCCGGTTGCGTAGCTTTGCAGCCATGAGAGTTCTCGCCCTCCTGCTTCTTGCCTCGGCATCGATTTGCACGGCACAGACATACACCGAACAGCTTGGTCTACGTGTTAACGCGGGACTATCGGTTAACACACACTCGGGAAGTGTGAGTACCACAGCGCCGTTGATTGATTGCGGCGAACTGACATCTGGGTCGGGACTGGGTCCGAGTGTATCGCTCGGACTCGAACTGCCGTTCTCAACAAAGATTGGTTTGGGCTTCGAAATCGGCCTTGTTGATCGTAGTGGATCATTCTCGCGTACCAACACCTATTCGATGCGCGATCCCGTGTCGGGCGAGGACGTCATCCTTACAACTGATCTCGTCTTTGCTCCGCGTGTGAACTACATCGAGTTCGCTCCATCGGTGATCATCCCAATCCTTGGTACCATGCAGCACCGTCGTCTCGGTG
>CAIPUQ010000089.1 GCA_903868295.1 uncultured Roseiflexaceae bacterium | reverse complement strand
CAATAGACTAGGACGTGCGGCTACGCACAATGCGAGTACTCCGTGGTAAGCCGACACACCGGCCTGTAGCGTCAACCAAAAACACATCCACTCCGAGTGGGTAGGATGAACGCGACGCTTGGATGTATCCCATCTGCTCGGACGTTACGGTACTGATTCCCAATGCGGTGGTGGTCTGAATCCCAGGCCCTGACAGCTCCCATGTGCCGCGCTCAGAGAGGACATCGACGGCGCAGAATGCCGTCGCGCTACGTTCGGGGAATGTCAGCGAACCATGCGACAACGACGGCAGGAGTGCAAGCGATGCAACGTCCCACAGACAAGCAAATGCACTGTCGCTCGCGGCGGACCGCCGGGCATTCGTGCGCAGGTGGACCCACGCAGCTGCAGGATCGTGCTCTGCTATCCAGCCCCCTGCGGCTGCGAGCACCATGCTCGTTTCTTGATCGACGAGCGACATACATGCTGCCAAGCAGAACGGATTCGTCGTGCTCCCAGCAATCAAATCGGTCGGAACAGCGAGGAATTCTACGGACGGTAATTGAACAATCATCCCTGGTCGTGACAGACAATCAAGCAGAAGTCGATACGTGGTGGTACAGAATTCTTCGTACGCAGTAGGTGTACGGAATGCAGTGTTCATAGGCCTCTCAGAATGTATCAAAGGCGACTTTGGTGCTTTTGCTCGCAGCAAATTCGCTCTGGTGCTTCGTGGTCAGTGCACGTGCCATATCGGCGACGGTATCAGTCATGTATGCACGATGGGGGCCATCGATGCGCCCGAGAGCATCGAGGACTGCCAGTGCCGTTGCGTACTCCGGTTGGTCTCCAATCACCATGCCGAACCCAAACACTCCGTTGAGCTCGAGCCGTGTCTCGGTCACCAAAACTTCACCGCCGTTGAAGACGGTATCTGCGACGCTTTCTTGGATGCGTAGCTGGACCATGGCAACCTTTGGCCCACTGAGCACCACCACAGACGGGTCTGATAACATCGTGAGTGCATGCGCAGCCAACGCGCACACGGTGGTGCTTGGGCTACGACTCAATATCCCTGTCACCGAATCCCGCATGTCAACCTCTTTCTGTCCACTCACATACGTATGCGCAGGCATTACCGACAACGTTCATCAACGATGAGATTGTCGTGTTTGTAAGCGGGTAGCGATGAGTTCCATAATGACCGCAAAAATCAGAATTGCGTAGGTGAACGCACCCATTTCACGGATGTTGAGATAGAATCCACTAGCCATGAACATATCGAAGCCGATACCACCCGCCCCTGCAGCAGCGCCCATTGCAATCGCGGTAGAGAAGTTAATCTCGAAGCGCAGAAACGTCCACGAGATGAGCGCTGGCATGGCGGACGGGGTGACCACCTGGCCGACAATGTGCCACCAGTCAGCGCCGCCCGCACGCAGTGCTTCGATGCTCCCAGCATCCACGTCTTCGAACGACTCTGCGTATGCCTTGATGAGATACCCCGCCGAGTGGAACGTCATGCCGAGCACAGCCGCCACGCTCCCTAATCCAGCCGAAACGGCAAAAATCAGCACCCACAACACCGTTGGAAT
>CAIPUQ010000088.1 GCA_903868295.1 uncultured Roseiflexaceae bacterium | reverse complement strand
TAGCGTTTGGCGACGGCTTCGTTGAGCATCGCCCGCGTCATATCCTGCATTCCCTCGCCTTGGAGGGTAACACCACTGCCGACCATCGCTTCGCTCGACGGCAACAGATAGGGCGTCAACAATACCAGCACCAGCACCCCGAGGCCGATCCACAGTGCCGTCAAGTTGCCCAGTGCAATCGGCGTCGTCGGTGACGGGGTACGACCGGTCAGCCCACCGCCGACGATGCGGCTGGGGGCTTTGGGTGCCTCTTTGGGGAGGGCATTCTGTGGCGGCGTATACCCACTGCGACGCCGCTCCATGGGGCTGTACTTCGAAATGTAGTGTTCGGGCATCGGTCATCCCGGCGCACAAGGTTTGTGTGTACTACATTATATCGTATAACGGACAATCTGCGTATATTCTGTAGACATAAAACTAACGGATACGCAAAAAACCACCGCATGCGCCGGCATGCGGTGGTCTGTGCTGGGTTATGCGATGGCGGTAAAGGTACCGTCGGCAGCACGAGTCATGGTTTTCACATCGACGATGGCGTCCCAATTGATGGGGCCATAGATATGTGGGAACAACGGTGCCAACGTATCGCCAGGGGACGGGGCCTCCCATTCGAGGCGACTGGTGAGCAACCCGGTCTCGACCACCAGGGCGAGGAAGGTGCCCGGCACGCTCCGATAGAACCGATTGGCGACCTGGATCATCAGGGCGTCACCAGCGGTGCAGTGGATGAACCCGTCGTCGGCGTATGCCTCGGGCAGGTAGGGCGTGTTGGCCGGCCATGTGTTCCAGCGGCTCGCGAGAGCCATGTGATAAATCTGCGCCATACAAATGCTCCGATCGACCGTGCCTAGAACTCTGCCATGACTGCCGCAAAGGCTGCGCGGCTGGGGCGCAACTGGGCTTCGGTTTGATACGCCAGCGGCTCGTCGATGAGACTCATGGTCTGTTGCAAGGTGGGCCGTGATTCGTTGATGTGAATCAGCCCCGTCACAAAGATGTTGCTTTGGCGGCATTCTTCGAGGAGTTTGATGGCAGCCCAGCGGTCGGTCGCGTCGTAGTCGCGGTTCAATTTGCGCAACTTGATGGTCGGACCGTCGTGGAGCTTGACGATTTGTTCGCTGCCCGGCTCGTAGTCGACGACGACTTCTTCGTAGCTCTGGATGAACTGGATATCTTGGATGCGTTCTTCTTTGTCTTTGCCGTAGGCATAGCTCTTGGAAGAGTCGTCTTCGTTGTTGAAGGTGACGCACGGGCTGATGATGTCGATCACGGCAGTGCCTTCGTAGCTCATGGCAGCCTTGATGAGCTCACGTACTTGCTTGGCATCGCCCGAGAACGAGCGCGCCACAAAGCCACAATCTGCCGCAATTGCTTCGGCACAGATGTCGATGGGCGGCAAAACGTTGGTGCCGGCGTATTTGAGGTGCTGGCCGATGTCGGCAGTGGCCGAATGCTGGCCCTTGGTGAGGCCGTAGACGCCGTTGTTTTCGACGATATAGACCATCGGCACATTGCGGCGCATCATGTGTTTGAACTGCCCAAAGCCGATGCTGCCGGTGTCGCCGTCACCCGACACGCCGATGGCGGTCATGGTGCGGTTGGCAATCATGGCGCCGGTGGTCACCGACGGCATACGGCCATGGAGGGTGTTGAAGCCGAAGCTTTTGCCGAGGAAGTAGGCCGGCGTCTTGGACGAGCAGCCAATGCCGCTCATCTTCAATACGGTGGCCGGGTCGAGCGACAAATCATAGCAGGCGGCAATGATTTGGCTGGTAATCGAATTATGGCCGCAGCCTGCGCACAGCGTCGAGGTGCCGCCCTGGTAGTCTTGGGTGGTCAGGCCGATACGATTGGTAGGTCGTGTGGTTGTAGCAGTCATATCCGTCCTCGTTGTTATTGCTTGACCGACGTGCGGTGGGCGTTGATGCGTTGGGTGATGAACGTGGCTGTCAGTGGCAGACCGTCACACAGGTTGACGGGGGCGAGTTTGGCTGCGTCTTTGGGCGCATGGGCGCACAACAGTTGCAACATCTGGCTATCTTGGTTGAGCTCGACCACATAGATCTGGTCATAGCCTGCCATGAAGGTCCGCACGTCGTCGTTGAGGGGCAACGAACGCAACCGCATGCTACTCGTCTCGATGC
>CAIPUQ010000087.1 GCA_903868295.1 uncultured Roseiflexaceae bacterium | reverse complement strand
GGCAGTCAAAATCGACGGCACGGTGTTTGGTTGGGGTCGCAACGAAAACAACGTGTACAGCGTACCCGCAGAGTACAAAGACATCTACACCGTTGCTGCAGGCTATGCCAATACGATCCTCGGCTTACGAAGCGGTCGGGTCATTGTGCTGGGCGACCAGACGAATGACGTCGGCGTGTCGCGCACGCCTACCAAAACGGCCACACCGACTCCTTGACCATGCACCTACGTGCATGGTCATAGTCGAAGGTATTTGCGTGTATGGCCAGGTGCGTCGGAACGGATTGACGGACGACGTTGAGAGAGCGGGACGCATTGCAATGCGTCCCGCTCTTATTTTGGGGCGGGGATGATTGGATTGGGGCGGGGAGGATTCTCTGCAGGCCGCAGCATGCCGCGTACGAGATGTTGCAGTTCAGTGCTCCAATTGACGAGACAGGAGCCATAAATAAATTTTCTCATATAAAAATAGCAAATATATCAAAAATACCATGTACAATAGTCAAAATATAATATACAATAAGTATAAGGAGGAAAACTATGAGCGTGAGCGCCTATTGAGCTCAGCAGGAAGCAACACACATTTCTTCTTTGTTTGCGTTCTGAATGCGAAAACAAACGCTGTTCACCGATTGGTACCGCAGGGGTGCATGCAGCGGAAAACATGTGGTTGACGATCATGCAGATGTAATTGTGAAAGGTTTGTCACGCGCGCGGTCTGGAGGTGCGTCAAAAAAGCACACACATGCACGTTCGCGTGTGCAGCTATAACCATATGTATTTTTGCCGTATATGTGGATTACGTACACAGTGGAGCGGAAAACGGAAATTCCGCGTTGGTATAGGATTGAATTATTGATGTATGGAGACTGGGTATATGAAACAACGGTTATTGGTTTTTGGTGTTGTCTTGCTGGTCGTGTTTTCGTTCGTATTCACGAACACTGCACCGATCAGCATGGCATCGACCCCACTGGGTAGTAGCACGCTGAGCATTAACGCTGGTGGTGGTCTTAATATCCTTGGGACAGATGGTCAGAAACTCTTGTTCAATGTGGGTGGTGGTGGTGAGCAGGTTTACTTCGCGACGAAGGCACATTATTGCTGTGGCAGCGATTCAGGAAGTGTGAGTTTTGTCCTCGGTGTGGGGTCTTCGACCTATGACGACGGAAATTTTGCTGCAAACGTATGGACGAGCAAAAATGTGCTCGCCATGTCGGGTTCGGCAAGTCTGACCGGCGGTACAGCGACGGGAAATGGGTATGCATTGGTTGAGTACACCGCGGTAAGCGGTGGTTTGACGTATATTGTCGAGCGAGAAATCATCTACACCTCGCCGAATCGCTTCTTCCTCGAGAACTTTACGGTTACCGTCCCTGCTGGCAACACACAAATTGTCCGTTTGTACCGCGGTGGTGACACGTATCCTGGTGGTTCAGACAGTGGCAAAGGTGCGCAGGTAACGAGTCCGGTCGAAACCGTTCTATCGGTTGAACCGAATTCGAAGCGTATTCTGGGTTTCCGCGAAGTCATCAATGGAACGTTTTCAGGACGGTTCACCGGGCTCTACAATACGTCGTCGCTGCGCAATAATATCTTTTCAGGGAATGATCTCGGCAGCACGATTGACCCAGCCGAACAAGACACCGAGCTGTGGGTCCAATTCACAGTTGGTGCGACGCCTGGCGAATACACCAAATCACTCTACACATTGACAAACTTCCAAGCAGTGACCGTCGAAGCATCGTTTGGCTCGACTATTGCAAATAGTGCTGATACCCTGTCGCTGTTGGTGTCAAACACACAAACTGATACCACAGCATCAGCAGTCGGCTTTGTGTTCACGTTGCCAGCTCCAATGACTATTTCGGGGAGTGTGGTCAATGCATGTGGTGGCAGTGTAACAGCAGTGAATGGCACCAGTACGATTACCGTATCTGGGGTTGCACTCAGCACACTCGCAAGCTGTAACATTGCGGTACCGGTGAGCGTGCCGTCACCAACGTCGATCAGTATTTCGAGCAGTGATTTGTCTGGGTTGACACCGTCATATGTGCAGAACAGCGTTGGGTCGCAGTCGATTGCATTCAACTTTGGATCTCCAACGGTAACGAAGTCACCGATTCCTTCCGCAACGACGCCACCAACCAATACGCCTGTTCCAACGAACACGCCTGTTCCAACGAACACGCCAGTCCCAACCAATACACCAGTACCTACTGCGACAGCAACAGCTACCGCAACCAAGACGGCTACCGCAACAGCGACGGCCACCGCCACACCTTCTGGCCAGACGATTACCTTCAGTACCCCGGCAGATAAGACTGTAGGGACTGGTACATTCACTCTAACGGCGACGTCCGACGTCGCTGGTGCAACGGTGACCTACACGTCATCGACGACGGGTGTATGTACCGTCACCAGTGCCGGTGTGGTCACCATGGTATCGTTCGGTACATGTACGGTGACTGCTTCGGCAGGTGCGAGAACCGTCGGTGGCGTGACCTATGCTGCAGCGACGCCCGTGACGCAATCGTTCACGGTCAACGCAGTCCAGACCATTGTGATCCCCGCCATTTCGGACAAAATCTACACGGTCGCAGACTTCGATCCGGCGGCAACGACGAATTCTGGTATTGCAGTGACGTACACCGCAGCGCCTGCATCGGTGTGTACGATTGTCAGCGGCAAGGTTCACCTGGTCGCTCCTGGTACCTGTACGGTTACCGCTAGTAATTCGGGTGGTGCTGGTACCGGCGGCAAGCCATTTGCAGCAGATTCTGCTTCAAAGTCATTCGAAGTCACGGGTGCGACACAGACAATCTCGGCACCGATCATTCCCGAATGGCATACATACAATGGGAGCGAATTGACGTTGGCTGCAACCTCGTCCGTCGGCTTGCCAATAACCTACGCCAGCACAACACCACTCGTGTGTACTGTGGTAGGGAACAAGGTTACAGTGGTCGGAACCGGCAAGTGCTCGATCAAAATCTCACAACCAGGTGGCACCACCACAGCCGGTGTGACGTACGAACCTGCACCAGATGTCATCCGCGAATTCTTCATCACGGATTCGACGGCAACGCCGACCAAGACATCGACCCCGACACGCACATTCACGCCGACGTTGACCCCATCACCCATTCCATTCTTGATGAAGAAGGGTGCGGTTGGTGCGTCGTTCTTGCTCGGATTGCTCCAAAACGGCACCTTGGTGACCTGGGGCATGAACCGCGAGTATCAGGCCAACGTTCCACCCTGCTGTGGCAGCGGTGTGACCGATATCGCCGTGGGTACCAACTTCGCGCTGGTGCTCAAGGGCGGCAAAGTATACGGTTGGGGCGCCAACACCAAGGGTCAGCTCAAGTTCCCGACTGCAGCAGGAAGCAATGTGACGGCGATTGCCGCTGGTGGTGCACACGGGTTGGCACTCACCAAGGCAGGATTGGTCCTCGGCTGGGGTGACAACGGCTTCAAGCAGGCAACGGCTCCCAAGGGCTTGAAGGACGTTACCCAAATCGCAGGTGGCACCAATCACACATTGGTACTCAAGAAGGACGGCACGGTCCAGGCATGGGGCAGTAATGCTGCTGGTCAGACCAAGATCCCGGCAGGACTCAAGACCGTGATGCAGGTCGCTGGCGGTCTAGATCATTCGTTGGCACTCAAGAAGGACGGCACCGTCGTCGGCTGGGGTGGCAATGCCTACAACCAGGCAACCGTGCCACCTGGGACGGTCGATATGAAGCAAATCAGCGCTGGCAATCAGTTCTCGCTCGCCGTGAAGAAGGACGGAACCGTCTTTGGTTGGGGCCGCAATGACAACAACGTCTATGTGATCCCACCCGAATACACCGACATCTACACGGTCGCTGCCGGCTACACCAACACCATCCTCGGTTTGCGTAACGGCCGCATCATCGTACTGGGTGACCAGTCCAATGGTGTCGGTGTGTCACGCACGCCTACCAAGACGGCAACCCCAACACCATAAGATGCCCGATTGTACCCATGCACCTGCGTGCATGGGTACGGAGGACAGATACGTCGGGATTGATTGACGGTTTGAAAGAGATCGGGACGCATGAAATGCGTCCCGATCTCTTTTTGGGTGGAAAGATTGAAATTGGGTGGAAAGATTGAAATTGGGTGGAAAGATTG
>CAIPUQ010000086.1 GCA_903868295.1 uncultured Roseiflexaceae bacterium | reverse complement strand
TGCCGATATCATCCTGGTGGGACGACGGGTCGAACCACTCGAGGCGATGGCCATCACCCTGCGTGCACTCTACGGGCGTACGATTACGACATACGCAGCCGATGTGACCGATGTGGCGCAAATCGACGCCATGGTGCAGGCGGTAGGCACCGTCGACATCCTCATCAACAGTGCTGGCATCAATCTGCGCAAACCTGCGGTTGACTACCCTATCGACAAATGGGACGAGCTGATGAAGGTCAACTTATCGGCACCGTTCTACATGGCACGTGCGTTCGCCCCGCAGATGATTGCCCGGCGTTGGGGGCGCATTATCAACATCAGCTCGATGCTGGGGACGGTCGGGTTAGCCGAACGCGCACCCTACACCGCTACCAAAGGCGGCTTGATTCAACTCACACGGACCTTGGCACTCGAGTGGGCGAGCAGCGGCGTCACGGTCAATGCATTATGCCCAGGGCCGTTTGCCACGGATATGAATATCCCCATCATGAACAACCCAGCAGCATACCAATGGTTCATCGATCGCCTGCCCATCGGGCGGTGGGGGGATTTGCAGGATCTGCAGGGGCCGATTTTGTTTTTGTCTTCGGATGCATCAGCATTCATGACCGGCGCTTCGATGGTCGTCGACGGCGGCTGGACCGCACAGTAAAAAGCGGCGCACTGCGCCGTCAGGAGGCATATATGGCACAGGGTTACCGGGTTGTGATGCCCAAAGAATACAGCGTCGAAATCCAAGAATTCCGCATCCCCGATGTCGGCCCCGACCAAGTGTTGGTGCAGACCGAAGCCTCCGGCATCAGTGCCGGCACCGAGTTGGCGATCTACACGGGCATTCATCAGTGGCTCAAAGACCCCACCAATACATGGGCCAAGTTCCCCTTTGTACCCGGCTATAGCTCCGTCGGTCGGATCATCGCAGTCGGCAAAAACGTCACCCGCTATCGCGAAGGGCAGCGCGTGTTCGGCCCCGGCCGACACGAAAGCCACGCGGTCATTGACGTCCACGCCGAGACCGAACTCTTCCCCATTGCCGACCACGTCCCTTCCCCACAAGCGGCCATGCTGTCGTTGGCGCGATTCCCATTCACTTCACTTGTCCAATCACAACGCATCCTGGGGCAAGCAGTCGTCATCCTCGGTATGGGCATGATCGGCCAAATTGCCACCCGACTGTTTGCTGCCTCGGGCGCTTACCCTATCATCGGGGTTGACAGCTTTGCCCAGCGCCGCAAATGGGCCGAGCAGGTCTACGGCGTGCGCACCATCGACCCGACGACGGGCGACGCCCCCGCGCAACTCCAGGCGCTGTTGGGTCGCAAGGCCGATGTCGTCGTCGACGCAACGGGAGTGCCTGCTGCGCTCCAAGATGCCCTCAAACTCGTCGCCGATGGCGGTCAAGTCGTCTTGGTGGGCAGCCCGCGCGGGATTATTCAAAACTTCGATTCGTACTGGGATTTGCATGGTCGATCGGTCACCGTCACTGGGGCGCACGGCAGTGCGATCGGTGGGGCTGTGCGCGAACACTTCCCGTTCACCCGTGACCGTGCATTACCGTTGATTGCTCACTATGCCGAAAGCGGCAAAATCGACTTGTCCAACATGCTCACCCATCACGTCCACGCCAGCCAAGCGCACGAAATGTACGACGGATTGTTGCATCACCGCAACGAGTACCTCGCCGTCACGTTGCATTGGGATGCGGTGTAGCTATGACACACGTGGTCGTCATTTCGGGCGCAGGCAGCGGTATCGGGGCTGCCACAGCGATGCGCTTTGCAGCTACAGGTTCGACTGTGGTGCTGTTGGGGCGCAGGGTTGAAGCCCTCAAAGAGACTGCCCTGCACTGCGAAGAACGGGCGGTCATCATGCCCTGCGATGTAACCGATGCGGCTGCCGTCGCTGCCGTCGTTGCACACGTCGAGTTCCGCTATGGCCACATCGATGTGCTCGTCAGCGCAGCCGGTACCAACCTGCCCGCGCGCACGGTGCCCGAGTTGACTGCTGCCTCGTGGCAGATGATGCTCGACGCGAATCTGACCGGCGCGTTCCACCTCATGACTGCCTGTGCGCCATTGGTGCGCACTGCCAAAGGAGTTGTCGTCGCCATCGGGTCGACGTCGGTGCCGCGACCGAGCGCACTCGGTGGTGC
>CAIPUQ010000085.1 GCA_903868295.1 uncultured Roseiflexaceae bacterium | reverse complement strand
GATTTGGTCGAGATGATCATCGCCGTGTTCGACATAACCGGTGAGCATGCGGGCAAGAGACATACGGCCAGCCTCGGGATGGTGCCCCACACGGTCCCATGCTTCAGATGGCAAGGCGGCGAAAAAATCCGCCCAGCGTGCGTGCAACCCTGCCAGAATCGCCATCGAGGCACTCAGATCTGCACTACAGGCATCAGGGTCAGTAGCCCATGCGTCTTGATCATACGGCTTGAGGGGTGGCTCGTGTTCGGTCGCAATCAGCTTGCAGCGAATGTAGCAGTTGAGGTGCGAATCCGCGAGATGGTGCACGTTCTGTGCAATGCTCCATTCGCCCGCCAACGGCGTTGCGGTCAACGCAGCAGCATCGAGGTGTGCTACCGCATGATGCAGTGCAATCGGGAACGTGCGTAGCCGGCTGATGCGGTCGTGGTATTGGGTCATCTGCGTTCCTCCGTGTGTGGGTATTGTAGTGGGAATCCGTGGCATTTGGAACTGTTCTACAATGGATGATAGCAGGAGACTGATGAAAGGGTATGCGATGACGCACGAGTTCTTGCACGCAGCACATGGGGGTTCGAACTGGATTGGGCGGGCTGCAGACGCATTGCCACGCATTGGGGTGACCACCGAGTACGGTCAGCTCCGGCGCGTCATGATGCATCGCCCAGGCAGCGAAATCGATGGCATCACCGATGTCGAAGCAGTCCTGTGGAACGACCTCGTCGATCCAACCAAAGCACGGCACGAACACGATGCCCTCACTGCCACCTATCGCAGATTTGGGGTCGAAGTCATCGAGCTCGACCCGCGTGACGCAGCAACGCCGAACATCTACTTCTGCCGTGATCACTTCTTTATGACCCCACGCGGTGCCATCATTGCCCGGATGGCCTCGAACGCACGTGCCGGCGAAGAATGGATCTCTGCCCGTCAGCTCATCAATAACGGTGTCCCCATTGTGCACGGGGTCCACGGCGATGCGATTTTTGAAGGTGCCGATGTAGTCTATGTGCGCGATGGTGTGGTCTTGGTCGCTACGGGGCTGCGTACCGATACAGACGGTGCCAATCAGGTTGCTGCAGAGCTCAAGCGCATGGGATTCGACCCACACATCGTCAATATGCCTTGGGGGTGTGGTCACATTGATGGCGGCATCAACATCGTCGGACCACGCACCGCAGTCATGGTGCCCAATAATTCGCCGCATGCAGCGTACGAGTTGCTCAAAAAGATGGGCTTCACCATTGTCAATGTGATGGACGCAAGGGGAGTGTCCAATTATGGGATGTCTATCAATATGGTGCCTGTCGCGCCGAATGTCGTAGTCATGCCTGCAGGTAACCCAACGGTACGAGCGCTGTTTGAGGCACACGACATCGAGTGCCACGAGGTCGATATTACGGAACTCAGCAAAGGCGGCGGTGGCGTCCACTGCATGACCGGTGTGATTCACCGCGATTCGTAAGCACGAAAAGCAACTGCAGAGACCACGGAACGAAAATGCATGTTCCGTGGTCTTTCTCTATAGCTGTTCTTGCTACAATATGTAGCAGTACTGAAGAAAGAGACAACTACGTGATACGGGTACGGAGGACAGTCGCACGCTTTGCCGGCATCATGGCGATGCTCGGCCTTGCTGTGTTGTCCCCCGGCGCCCCGAGTCGGGCAGCAGAAACGACTGAACGCGTCATCGTCACATTGCGTATGCCCATTGCTGATCGGGCATTCAGCCTCGATGCAACCCAAGCGTCCAGTCGGCGGGTGCGTATCGCGCAGACCCAACAGCAGACATTGCAACGGCATCCTGCGCTGGCACAACACGATGTCCAACCTCTCACGAGTATGCCTGTCTTGATTACCGACGCTACCAGCGAACAGATTGCTGCGCTCCGGGCAGATCCTGCGGTTGCTTCGGTACACATAAGCCGACTCTTTGCCCCGACTTTGTCCGAAAGCACGACGCACATCGGCGCACGGGTTACCCATGCAGCAGGGTATGCCGGAGCAGGGACGAGCATTGCCATCCTCGACACAGGGGTGGCCAAATCACATCCGTTCTTGGCAGGGAGTGTTGTCCAAGAGGCGTGTTTTTCGACCCGGTCGAGCCGATACAACAGCATCCCGCTGTGTCCCGACGCCACCGAACGATCGACCGCGGTAGATAGTGGGTTGCCCTGTCCAGATGGCTTGAATGGCTGTAATCATGGAACGCACGTGGCGGGGATCGCAGCCGGCCGGGTGACCACGGTCGACGGTGTCAGCATGAGCGGGGTTGCGCCAGCCGCCAAACTCATCGCAGTGCAGGTGTACTCTCGGTTCGATTACACCAACAGCGAACGCGTCTGTGGGGTCGATGCGACGCAGGATTGTGTGCTGGCGTTCGAGTCCGATGTGCTCGCTGCGCTCGATTACCTCGCGACCAACATCGGGAGCCCCGGCTGGGGGACCCTCGCAG
>CAIPUQ010000084.1 GCA_903868295.1 uncultured Roseiflexaceae bacterium | reverse complement strand
TTCGGCAGTGGGGACACCGAGCACCAAAAAGTAGCGTTTGGGGGCGAATGGGATGTCTCGATGAAACTCCCCAACCGACAGCGCACCGCGCATATCCGGTACGTACTTGAGGGTATACAGGGCTACCCCTTTGACCGCACTCGCGATGCTCGTGGTATTGCTCACCCGAGTCTGTGCAATGCCGTGATCATATATCGGCGTATCCACATACCCGACAATTTTTGCAGGGTTGCCCATCACGACTGCTTTGGGTGGGACGGAAGTGGTAACCACGGAGCCATGATCGATGCGTGCACGTGCACCGATGACGACATCGCCATAGATTGTACAATTTGCACCGATCCAGACATCGTCTTCGATGCGTGTCGATGCCTGTTCACCGGCCAAGACGACCGAATTTGCACCGACGGTGATGCGGTGGCCGAGGGTCACCCCTGCTTCGATATAGGCACCGGGCAATATCGTTGCGTCTGGCGCAGTCGTCATGGCAGCTCCTCCTGGTGTCGGTTATTTGAGGAATATCTCGATGACCGGTACGACCACATCGGGTTTGAGAATGGGTACTTGGAACGCCAACGGTGTCTGATCGGTGTAGCCTGCCATACCAGCCCAGCTGGCCTCTCCGACTGCCCCGAAGTGGACTTCGCTGCCGTCGTGGAGGAATTGGGCATACGCCACACGATCGCCTAATCCGGGGCAGTAGATGTCACGGAACGGCCATGCAAAAATATGCAGGTAGAGTCGATTGGTGTGCGCATCGTAGGTGTAGCGACAATCCGTTGGTTGCGTAAACCCGTCAGGCGCAGCACCACATCCGTATATCGAGCGGTTGTGCAATGCCATCCAATCACCCATCCCTTTGAGACGATCGGTGGCGCGCTGGTCGAACAGACCACGTGCGGTTGGACCGACATTCAGCAAAAGATTGCCGCCTTTGCTGACCCCGTCGACCAGCATGCGCACGAGCAAGTCGACCGACTTCCAGTCATGTTCGTCGCGGTAGTAGCCCCACGAGCCACTGAAGGTCTGACAGGCCTCCCATACCACGGGTTTGCCCTGTGCATCACGAAACCCGCCAGCGGGTTGGAACTGTTCGGGCGTCACGAAGTCGCCGACATCGGGGAGATCGAGTCGATTGTCCACGAGTGCATGGGGTTGGAGTTCTTGGACGATTGCGTAGAGTTCTTCGGACTCCCAATCTTGGTGGCCTTTGCCGTCTTCACCGGGATACGAAAAATCAAACCAGAATAAGTCGATTTTGCCGTATTGCGTACACAGTTCAAACACTTGCTTGCGCATGTAGTCGGCATATTTGCGCATATCGCGCATCGGGTTGCGGGCGCGTTCAGCGGCGTTATTGCGCATGGGGTGGATGCGGTCAATAGTGAACTCGGGGTGATGCCAATCGATCAGCGAGTAATAAAAACCGACTTTGATGCCTTCGGCGCGGAACGCATCGACTGTTTGGCGAATGAGGTCGCGTTGGTATGGGGTATTGGTAATGCAATAATCGGTGTGCTCGGTTGGCCACAGACAAAAGCCGTCGTGGTGTTTGGTTGTAATGACAAAGTACTTCATCCCGGCCAATTTCGCCATGCGCGCCCATTCGATCGGATTGAACAAATCGGGATTGAAGTGCTCGAAGTGCTTCTGGTAGTCGGCAATAGAAATCTCTTCGCGACTGCGGATCCACTCGTGGCGTGCAGGCATCGCATACAGGCCCCAGTGGATGAACATGCCGAAGCGATCGTTGACAAACCAGCCAGAGTCGGGTTTGGTGAAGCGTGACGTCATTGTCGATTCCTCCATTGCAAAGCGTTACCGAGCGAGTGTTTCGGGAGTGTCCAGTTTGCGCAATTCAGGTACTTTGAGGGCGGTGCCACCCACCAATCCGAGACACAGTATGCCACCGATGAGCACCGCGAGTGGTGCACCGATCATACTGGCGGTGATACCAACCACAAACTCGCCTAATTGCGGTCCCCCCGCCACAAAAATCATGTTGACGGCGGTCATGCGGCCACGCAGGTCGTCGGGGGTCAGTAACTGTCGCAATGTACCACGAATAATCATGCTGATGGTATCTGCAGCGCCTGACATCGCCAACGCAAATAACGTCAGTGGATACCAGCTTGATGCCCCAAACACGGCCATCGAAACCCCAAAGATAGCCACAGAAATCAACAACACCGGACCCTGTCTCGTGATGCGCCGTGAGGTCAACAGGACCGCAGCAGCGACCGCACCGACTGATGGCGCAGCGCGCATCAAGCCGTAGCCTTGGGCACCCACATGCAGGATTTCGTTGGCGAAAATCGGCATAAGGGTGGTGGCTGCACCGAAGAATGTCGCAAAGAAATCGAGCAACATGGTCGATGACATAAGGCGGTGTTTAAAGACAAACTTGAGGCCTTCGAACGCATCCTTCATGCGGACGGGAGGGCGGTTGGAATCGACAACCACTGGTCGCATCATGACCGCAGCATAGACCACTGCCAAATAGGACGCCGCGTCGATCCAATAGAGCGGCACGACGCCATAGAACGCAATCAACACGCCTGCAATTGAAGGACCGAGCACGGTTGCCAGCTGCCACGAGATGATGCCGGCGCTCATCGCCTGCGAGAGCATCGGCGCCGGAACAAGTGCGGGGGTGAGTGCTTGTCGAGCCGGCATTTCGAATGCCGAGGCGATGGCGGTGACGACCACCATGGCATAGACAATCATGAGGTTCGGTGTTTCGAGGCTGCCCGCTAATGCCAGAATAATCGATGCAAACAACGCAACGAACGACGTTACCATGATGACTTTGCGCCGTTCGAATCGGTCTGCTGCAACACCGGCAAAGAGCGCCGTTAGGGTCATCGGTATGACACGCATGAGTCCAATAAAACCGAGGGCTAATGCTGGGTTGAGCCCTTGTTTCGTGGCGATTTCGTAGACTTGCCAATCAACTGCCACCATGCGCATCTGCGAACCAGTAATGGAAATCAGCTGGCCTGTCCAGAGCAGTCTGAAGTCACGGTACTTCATCACATCGAGAAAACCGGCCTGTCGTTCCATTATGCTGTCCATTAAAAGTGAATGAAGAGATTATACCCGACGAGATGCGTTCCGCAGAGACAAAACGGGCGCAATAGAGGCGTTTGGTATTGAAAAACCGCCGACCATGTTTCCATGGCGGCGGCGTGTGGCGGGGAGAGAGAGATTTGAACTCTCGAAGGGTTGCCCCTTACGGAATTTCCAATTCCGCGCACTAGGCCACTATGCGACCTCCCCAAATGTGAAAACAGCCAGCCGTAGGCTGGCTGTATCGTGGTGCCAAGTACCGGGGACGATCCGGTGACCTCGTGTTTTTCAGACACGCGCTCTACCAACTGAGCTAACTTGGCGTAAACTGATTGGTGGGCGATGACGGGCTCGAACCGCCGACACCCTCGGTGTAAACGAGGTGCTCTACCAACTGAGCTAATCGCCCAAACCAAGAGGGTGAGTGGTGCCGAGAATGGGACTTGAACCCATACGAGCATTGCTGCTCACTAGCCCCTCAAACTAGTGCGTCTGCCAATTCCGCCACCTCGGCAACTGAACGGTATTATAGACGGCTGGAAGGGCGTTTGTCAAACCGAGTTTTGAAATGGTGGATTGTCGCAGTAGAGTGGCTTGGCACGCATGACAATCATCATTGGTATTGCGTATTGGGATTAGACTCCCGCCACACGCCGCATGTGACGCTCCGTACCCGGACAAAAGAAAAATCCTCCCGCTGCTGCGGGAGGATTTGGGTGGCTGGGGTACAAGGATTCGAACCTCAACTGTCTGATTCAGAGTCAGATGTACTACCGTTATACTATACCCCAACGAGTCCAAGTGGTGCCGATGAAGAGATTCGAACTCTTACGAGGTCACCCTCACTACGCCCTGAACGTAGCGCGTCTGCCAGTTCCGCCACATCGGCGCAGCCACTTGTTACCTCCGTTACTGTACACGAAACGCGCGCGGTTTGTCAAATCCAATCTATCCCTTTGGGGGCGACCAAAGGGATAGATTGGGTTGCGGTGTTCAGCGCAGGGTGACAACAGAAAATGCTTCGGGGATGTGAGAATCATAGACCCCGTGCGGATTCAAGCTCCAACCGGGATTTTGTGGGAGTGCTGCGCCGTGTACCTGCAACGCTTCGAAACGCGAAAAATCGCAACGTAGTACAGCACCCGGCTTGGGTTCGAATCTGCCGCTTTTGAACATGAATCCAATGCTCTCCCATGGAATTGCTAATTCGACCGTCCAGCCGCGGTCTACATCGCGGTTGTCGTTGATCGTACCTTGTACGGCTACCGCACACTGCAGGCCGGGGAGGTCGTAGTCGAGGAATCCCCAACGGCGCCCACGTGGATGTTTGCCGTACCGATAATCCTGGAACCCGCCCAGGATGTCGACATTGCGGGTGTACACATCGAATGCCGGCCGATCAAAGCGGCCGCCTTTTTTGTGGGCATCCTGCCAGATGAAGAAGCATTCGTAGAGGGTGCCATACGAATTGATCTCAAGCTCGTAGTAACAGTCATCGCCACCGATAAAGATTTCGACATCGTTGTCGAGCCATATAAAGCTATCGCGTTGGGTCATTGTGGCGCTCACAAATGGCTCTTCGATCCAGTAGCCTACATATAAGCAGGTGTCGTCGTACAAACATGCCACGCGGGTATCGTAGAGCGCAGGAGCGCCACTCACCATGTCGACGAAGCGCGGTGAACGCCGGGCGGTCGCCCATGGTTCCTTGGTCAGGTCGCCGTTGATGGTAATGGGCGATGCCGTGCGCAGTGCATCGATGTGAGTCAGTTGCTCGGGTCCAACTCCGTATCGCGGTTTCATGTAGTGCTCCAAAGTATTGCATACGGTTATTATACGGATTTGTGCGCAATGACTGACACACGATATTGATTGATTTAGACAAATGTGATAAAACCTTACTAATTCGACACGAACGCGAATTTGACAGCAATCCATGCTTTTCGCGTGCGGTAATTGAAAGGGGAATATATGTACAACCGCTTAGTAGCCGTGATACTGGTCATGGTGAGTATCTTTGGTGCGTATGTAAACCGCACGGTGGATATCACCCAAGCCCAGGGATCAACGATTGCGCGACCGACCCGCCAGACCACATTCCCACTCCAACGACCGACCCGCGCATCCCATCGTGCGGGGCGCGTCGGCACCCAATATGGAGGTGGTGCACGTGCCGCAGTGTGGGGACGATCGTGCCCTGGCTGTGCGACATATCCGACGATCGCGGCGAAAGACCTCGTGGCTGTTGAGGCGTGGGCGAATGGTGGTGTGGGACTACGTGAGGATGGTGTCCTCATGCAGATCGGAAACGAGATTCCGCGATTTCCCCTCTACGCCGCTGCAGCGCATCGCACCTTGGCCAGTATATCCTTGCAGAATTATGATGTGGTGAAGGTGGCCGCAAGCCTCAATCACGCCATTTTTCTACGCAGTGATGGGAGTATCGGCGGTTTCGGTGATAACACCCATCTCCAGATTTCAACTCCTCCCGAGGCACTTTGTGAATGCATCGTGGATGTCGCGGCGGGTATGCATTTTTCCATGATGCTGCGCGATGACGGGACGGTGTATGCATGGGGTTCGTACTATGCCGTCGACGGTGCCCCACCAGTAGCCGTCAGCACCAACGCAACGACTGCACTCGTGACCAATGCCGTCAAGATTGGGGCTGGCAACGCCACGATGTATGCCCTCAAAAACGATGGGACGATGCAATTTTGGGGTCGATCCCCAGGGGTTTTAGCCGAAGCGACTTTGGGAAGTCTGACCGATGTCGTCGATTTCGATGTGAGCCCATACAACAGTGGGATAGCAATAAAAGCAGATGGGACGGTGGTTGGCTGGGGGAGCAGCTCATATTTCTACGCCGACGTTGCTCCAGATACCGCGTTTAGCACGACGAACGCAGTTGCCGCCAGTGTCGGGCTTTCGTACGGCATGATTCTGCGTGATGATGGCACAATTGTAACCTACGGAAATCCTGACAACACCTATAAGCAGCGGAACGTTCCTGCCGCCTTGCAACATGCATTCGCAGTGGCAGCAGGTGATTCAATTGCCATCGCACTGAATACCGAGCCAGTCGTGAATGCAATCAGCGATAGTGTACCGACGTCGGGTGCGGAAGTTATCGTGTACGGCCAATATTTGTCGGGTATTACCAAAGTCTACCTCGATCGCGTTGGCACACCACTGCCGTTCACGGCAACACCCTACCAACTGACGATTCGGTTGCCCCGCCATGCACACGGGCCAGCGCGCCTAATTGTCGTGTCGGTGACCGGCGCACGGACGATCGTGCCCATAATTTATGAAAAAGTGAATGCAAGCTCTACCGCACGACCGACGAACACGCAGCTCTCGACGCGCACCAAGACTCCCACATTCACGGTGACTCGTACCCCAACGAAATCGCTGACGCCGAGCAAAACGCCGACATTGACCAGATCTTTGACACCGACACGGACCCGAACGCCGTGTCTCATCTGCCCGCCATAGGCTATCGGATTGGATATCCAGACCCGGGTACGGTCACGTACCCGGGTGTATTTTTCAATCGGTGGCGGGTGTTAACTGCGCCAACATCCCGCCGTCTGCATGGATGGCAGCTCCGAGGACAAATGCTGCATCTGGTCCTGCTAACCAGTGGATGACGTGGGCGATATCTGCCGGCTGACCGACACGGCCAATCGGCTGGACACGTGCCCAGCCCGCCAAACTGGCTTCGACGCCGTCGCCGTGTGCGATGTCGCTCCGCAACATGGCCGTGTCGATTGCGCCCGGAACCACACAATTGGTACGAATGCCCAATCGGCCGTAATCCATCGCCATCTGCCGCGTCAATGCAACGACCCCACCTTTGGAGGCGGCATATGCTGCAATGTTCGTGGTCGTGGCAAATGAGTGCGGCGATGCGATATTGATAATGGCTCCTGCCTTTTGCGCAAGCATGGTGGGCAGAACCGCTGCACTGCAGAGGTAGACGCTGCCGAGATTGGTGTTGAGGATTCGTTGCCATTCGGGCCAACTCGTCAGATGCAACGGTTTGCTGATGAGGATACCAGCGTTGTTCACGAGCACATCGATGCGGCCATAGCGGGCCAGCACGTTGGCAACCATCTTCTGCACCGACGATTCGTCCGAGACATCGCAGCGTACTGCCATGTGTGCTGACGGTTGTGTGGTGCCTGCGAGGGTGCGCTGTGCAGCGGTCAGGTCGATATCAGCTGCGACCACCCAATCGCCTCGTTCGGCGAAGGTGAGTGCAGTACCTTGGCCAATCCCTGATCCCGCTCCGGTGATGATGATTACGCGTGTCATGGTTGCTCCTCTAGCGATGTGTAGTGGGCGGTTGTTGTGTGCCCGAATGCGGTGTGGATTGCCAATCTGCCCACAGCGCCTGCATGGACGGACTCGATGCGAGCAGGATTGCAAGCGGCCCGTGCGCGATGATCTGACCGTCTTCGATCACAATGACCGTGTCAGCTTGGGCCAATACTGCCGGTCGATTGCTACTCGCAAGGATAGTTGTTCCGGTGTCGGCGAGATGTTGCAGGATGTGGGCTTCGGTCACGACATCGAGGGCACTGGTAACGTCATCGAGAATCATGAGTTCGGCACGCCGCAACAGTGCACGTGCCAATCCGACACGTTGCCGTTGCCCCCCCGACAGGCGCATCCCACGTGGACCGACTGCAGTATCGAGCCCCTCAGGCATTTCTGCAATGTCGGCGTCGAGCGCTGTCGCAGTCAGAACGTCGGCAAGCCCCTCAGGAGATGCACCGAACGTGATGTTGTCACGGAGCGGAGCACTAAAGAGAAACGGCTGTTGAGGTACGGCAACGACTGCGCGCGACCACGTACCATCGCTCTCGTTCGTGTTCCACAGGATTGTCCCTTGCTGTGGTGCGAGTAGCCCCGCACAGAGGTTGAGCAGGGTCGTTTTGCCGCTTCCTACCCGGCCAGTGAGTACCGTCAAAGACCCACGCTGGAGCGAGAACGACACGTTGCTGACGCCACCACCCTGCGTATGGCGATAGCTCAATCCTTGCACGCTATAGTGTTCGAGCGGCGGCACTGGCGTGGCTGCTGATGCAGTGGCTGTGTCGGCCGGCGCTCGGTGCGCTTCGATGAGCGCACGTGGCTGATCTGGCATGGATGCAACCAGGCGTTCAATCGAGACCTTTTGTTGGGCATAATCACCGACGAAGGTTGCCCATGTTTGCGGCATTGTTGCGACAATACTCAATCCCGTGAACAACACCAACACATCCCCTACTCCAATCGTCTGCAGTGCAATCTCGGGTATTGCATACCACAGCACGATAGCACTGGCAATTGCAATGCTGACGTCGACGAGATTGCGGCTGGCGAGCTGTTCGAACGCTTCGCTGTGGAGCGCGTTCTTTTTGCGTTGTTCGCCAAGCGCGTGCACGTCAGCGATGTACATTGTCTGCATGCCCAACAGTTGGATTGTCTGTGCGCTCTTGACGATTGTCCCTATCAGATGACTGAAGGTGTCGTTGAGTGCTCCTTCTGCATAGCGATATACCAAATAGTACCGCCAGAATGCCGTTGCAACGAGGCCTTGTATGATCAACGGCGCGAGTGCCAGGAGGCTGAGTCGTGCGTCGATGGTCCACATCACGGCAAACGCGCAGACGGTGGCAATGGTTGTACCGATGACTTCGGGCAGCCAGAGCGGGAAGTCTGCGACTTCCCCTGCATCATCGCGCAATCGATTGATCGATTCGGCGGGGTGCACTGGTGCAGGCTCTGCAGCGGGGCGACGAAACGCAGCGGCCACGGTGTGCAACTGGAGCACGCCCATTGCGTGAAAGCGAAAAGTAATGTTGGTCCAACATTCGACCAAGACTCCACTCAGTCGTACGACGGTCACTGCCGTATAGGCGGAAATCACCCACCAGAGTACGGGTGTCTGGGCAGAAATGCTCAGCTCGTTGAAGAACCGTTGTTCAATCAGCAGTACCGCAAATGGTGCCATGAACGTTGCGAGTCGCGCGACGCTATATGCGCCAAAGACCCACGGCGACTGCATGATCATGGCACGGGTAAATGTCGGAGTTGCAATACTCATGATGCACCCTGCGCTTGGGTTGCGCGGAGCCGCGCATAGTGGCTGTCAGAATTTGCGTTGAGGAATGCCGGTGCACCCTGTTCGATGATGCGCCCATCTTCCAGTACGACCACCACGTCTGCTACTGCGGCGGTCGATAGCCGGTGCGCAATGGTAATTGTGGTGCGGTGTGCCGCGATGCGTTCGATGGCGGTGCGGAGCAGTCGTTCCGTCTGTGGGTCCATCTGGGCAGTCGCTTCGTCCAGGATAACCAACCCGGGGTTTCGG